>JAKSCF010000276.1 GCA_022360735.1 Clostridia bacterium | reverse complement strand
TCTGAATTAAAGAGAATCAGTTTACTATGAGAAAAATATAAAGGACGAAAACATTTATCTGTGGCATTTCTTATTGCTTCAAATATCGTTTCACCCTTACTTTGAATGGTAACACAGGATGATTGACCGCTTTTTTTCTCCATATTTTTATTTTCTTCCGGCATCTCAATCACCTGAGCTGTTAAGTGAATTTCATTATCTCCTTCAACTTTATCCAACCCGGTTCCAAACACAAGTCCAAGATTCTCCAGTTGAACAATATTTCTTGCACAAGCAGTCATACTCAGTAAAGCAACCACTAAAATTAAAGTTATGAATGTTAATTTTTTTATCATATGTATACACCTATTATCCTATTGTTTATTTTGAAAATTTTGTTTCGTCCCTTTCCAAAATTTCTGACGCATAGTATCTTGAGCCTTTAGTGCTTTAGGACGTCGATTAAATGTCCACAATGGAAACCTGTCAAAGGCATCCTTCATTCCTTGTAAATCCAATGGTATAAGGGGTGACAAAAAAGGTGCTCCAAACGATTCCAAATTAATTAAGTGAATGGTCATACCCAGCAAACCAAGAATAATGCCATATGCGCCTGCAAGTCCGGCCAAGCCTATAAAAATCAGACGTAAAATACCCGATATATCACTTAAATCGGGAATCACAAATGATGCTATGGCAGTTACAGCTATAACAATAACCATTGGTTCACCGATTAATCCTGCAGATACTGCAGATTCTCCGATTACCAATGCACCTACAATACTTACGGCTTGACCGACAGAACGAGGCAGACGTATTCCGGCTTCTTTTAATATTTCGAAGGATAAAACCATCACCAAACATTCAAGGAATGCAGGAAAAGGCACTCCGGCACGAGATTCTACCATGGTTATCAATAAAGGTGTGGGAATCATCTCTTGGTGAAATGTTGTGATTGCGATATAAATACCGGGCGCTAATATGGATATAAAAAATGATACAAACCGTATCATCCTGACCATACTCGAGTAATATGATCTTGAATAATAGTCCTCAGGGCTCTGAAAGCTTTCAATAAAAAGCATTGGTACCGTTAAAGCTATCGGTGTGCCGTCTACTAATATGGCCACTCTTCCTTCAAGTATTTTAGAAGCAACCGTATCCGGTCTTTCACTTCTAGATATAGTAGAAAAAATGGAATATGGTGCATCCTCAATAAATTCGTCAATATAGCCGGAATCTAAAATACCATCGATTTGAATGGTCTTTAACCTCTCTTTTAATGTTTCTACTATTTTAGGATTTGTTAAATCATTAAGATAGACAATCGAAACATGGGTTTGGGTACGCTCCCCCAATTTTACGGTTTCAAAAGTAAGGTTTGGATCTCTTATTTTACGACGCAATAAAGACGTATTGACTCTTAGAGTTTCTGTAAAACCTTCCCTGGGACCCCGAACGGTTACCTCATTGGTTGGTTCGCTAATATTTCTGCTATCCCAACCCTTTGCATCAATAATA
>JAKSCF010000711.1 GCA_022360735.1 Clostridia bacterium | reverse complement strand
CAAAAAAACGATTCATCTTTTCACCCCGGAATTGCCTCTCGCTACTAATGCAGTCCATTCCCCTTTATGCATAATTTCTAATATCTCAAATCCATTATCTTTCATAGCGCATAATACCTGATTTTCTTTTTCAAGTATAATTCCGGACGCAATCAATAATTTCTTTCCTTTTAAATTTTTTAAAATATCTTTGGAAAGCATCATAACCGCATCTGCTATTATATTGGCCACAACAATGTCAGCTTTGACATCATTATCTTTTGCTAAATCACCTTGGAAAATATGGATTATATCATCTATATCGTTTTCTTTTACGTTTTTAAGGGCGACTTCCACTGCTACCGGATCAATATCAATACCAAAGACTTTCTCTGCGCCCAGCTTTGCTGCAACAATAGATAATATTCCTGACCCGCATCCGACATCTAGTACGACATCCTTTTGAGCTAAGTACTTTTCCAATAACATAATGCACATAGCTGTGGTTTCATGAGTACCTGTACCAAATGCCATTCCTGGCTCAATATCGATAACAATATCGTCTTGGCTTTGTCTTTCATATTCTTCCCATTGTGGCTTAATAATGATGTTATTGGTAATACGGATAGGTTTAAAATAAGCTTTCCAATTGTTCAGCCAATCTTCATCTTTGACATTCTTTAACGTCATCTTAAGAGTTCCTAAGTCTAATGATGCGTCAAGCTTTAAATGATTCAGAACATTTTGTAATGCAAATAACGCCTTTTTACCCTCTTCATTATCTTCAACATATATTTTTATATTAGTCTCAATATCTTTATTTTTTTCTATCGTTTCATCATCTACATAATCCCAATGGGATGGATGATGTAATAGGTATTCATATTCTTCAGGGTCTTCAATAACAAAGCTTTCAATCCCATTTTGAATCAAAACACCTGTTATGGGTTCAATCCCTTCTGAAGTCGTATAGATAACTGCTTCAATCCAATTCATAAAAACCCTCCATTTTAAATTAATAATTAATAGTGAATAATTAATAATTTTGGTAGATTTTCTACGAAAATCTTCTTTTAAGTTAATATAAATTTTGCTCCAGCAAAATTTTCCTTAATTATTCACTATTAATTACTAATTATTCATTGAATAAAACCTCTGCGCCAGCAGAGGTTTATTCTCTATATTCCTAACAAATCTTTCACATTGTCTAAAAAACTTTTCCTTTGTTCGTGTCCATCTCCAAAGGATGCAGCAAGTTTTTGAAGGAGTTTCTTTTGCTCTCCTTTTAATTTCTTAGGTACTTCGACGATAACTTTGACGTATAAGTCTCCTGTTCGATGGCTGTTGACCTGTTGAATACCTTTTCCTTTGAGGCGGAACACAGTTCCTGATTGCGTTCCGGGATGAATTTTATAAGTAACCTTTCCATCTAACGTAGGCACTAGTAAATCGTCACCTAAAGCAGCTTGCGGGAATGTAATCGGCATCTCTAATATTAAATCACTGCCATCTCTTTTAAATACTTTATGAGGCTGTACAGCTATAATAACATATAAATCTCCATTAGGTCCGCCATGTGTTCCCGGCTCACCTTCACCTCTTAATGAAATGACAGAGTCATTATCTACACCGGCAGGTATCTTAACTTTTAAGTTTACTTTTTTCCTTAATTTGCCCTCACCGTGACAGGCTTTACATGGATTTTCTATGATACTTCCTGTCCCGCCGCAGCGGTCACAAGGCCTTACATTAACAAACTGTCCAAAAGGCGTTCTTTGTTGTGCTCGAACTTCTCCGGTTCCATTACAGGTTGGACACGTTGTTTTTGAAGTATCATTTTCTGCACCTGAACCATGACATTTTTCACATTTTTCATACCTTAAAACGGTAAATTCTTTTTCTGCACCAAAAGCTGCCTCTTCAAAAGTAATGGTAAGTCGTTGTTTTATATCGGATCCTTTTGCCGGACCGCTTCTGCGTCTGGAAGACGAAAAACCGCCGCCAAACATATCAAATATATCACTGAAAATATCTTCAAAGCCGCCAAAGCCAGCT
>JAKSCF010000081.1 GCA_022360735.1 Clostridia bacterium | reverse complement strand
GCATTATAAAAAAACACATCAAGGTGATTTTTAGTTTGTATTACAAAAAAGATAAGAGGAGGGAATAAAATGAATAAAAAGATTGTATCCGTTTTATTAATCGTAACATTGTTATTAACTTTGGGAGGGTGTGGCAAAAATGAGCAAGGCGAAGTAGGAGGTACACCGTCAGAAAAAACGATCAAGATTAAAATTGCAAATTGGTATGCAATTGATCATCCTCAAAATATAGCTTTAGAAAAATTTAAAGAATTAGTAGAAACAAACTCTGATAAGCAGATTGAGGTTCAGATATATCCTAATAGCCAATTGGGGTCTGAAGATACATTTATAGATAGTGTCAAAAAAGGTTCTGTTGAAATGGGTGTTCCTGGAATTATGATATCAAAAGATGCGCCTTCTATTGCTGTAGCAGAAATTCCGTTCTTATTCGACAGCTGGGAACATGCACGTAAAGTTTTACAAGGGTCCCTTGGCGATGAGATTGTAAAAGATTTAATCCCAAAGGCTGGCGTTCGAAATTTAGCATGGACGGTGAATGGGTTCAGAGAAATCTCTTCTAATAGGGAAATATCAAAATTTGAAGATTTTGAAGGGCTTAGATTAAGAGTTCCAAATGTCCCTTACTATGTGGAAATGGCAAAGGCTCTTAACACAAACCCTATCGCTATGCCTTTTAGTGAATTATTCACAGCACTTGAACAAAAAGTTGTAGATGGACAAGACAATCCATACTCTACAGTAAAAGCATCAAAAATTTACGAGGTACAATCACATATGTTGGAAACAAGACATATATTTAGCCCGAATCTTTGGGTAATTAATGAAGAATTCTACCAAAGCCTATCTGAAGAAAATCAGAATATTATTATAGATGCTGCAAAAGAAGCCGCTGATCTAAACTGGGAATTGTCCATCCGAAAAGATCTTGAGGACAAAGAAAGTCTTGAAGAAGCAGGTATTAAGATTATTACACCAGATGAAGCATTCAAAAAGAAACTGATTGAATCTCAAGCTCCTGTGTACCAATGGTTCTATGATAAGTATCCAGGTATGGAAGATTTAGCAGAAAGAATAAGAAACGAAAAATAAAGGTTAGACGTAGTCGTTCATTCGGCTACGTTTAAATTCAAAAGGAGATATGGATGATTTGAAAAAAAAGAACAATTTATTTGATAAGTTATGCAGCATGTTTATATTCTTATCCATGAGTATTATGGTTATTTTAGTTTTTGGTAACGCCCTTTTAAGGTATCTATTTAATTCAGGATTCCCGCAATCAGAAGAGCTTGCAAGATATTTTTTTATATGGGTATCTTTTTTGGGGGCAATCATTGCACTTAAAAACAATCAACATGTGGGAGCTACTTTTTTCATTGATAAAATTTCAGGTCGAAAAAAGATATTCGTTCAAATTATTGGAGAACTACTTATTTTGATAGCGCTTATCGTTGTGACATGGGGCGGTATTCAATTTTTCGAAATAACTGCCGTATCTGAAAGTCCTGCCACGGGCATGCCATTTGGTGTCATCTCTATTCTGATTGTAATAACGCCAATCGCTATGGGTATTTATACAATAGTAAATTTAATTCGAGTCATCAGATTGATAAAGGAGGAAACTTAAAATGGAATTAGGTATATTCGTTGGTTCTTTATTTCTGTTTATGTTTTTTGGAATACCCATTGCTTTTATATTGATTCTATGCAGCATTGTGTTGATGATATATATGGGGGTGTTTGATCCTTCTATAATCAGTCAGCAAATGGTTATGGGAACCAATAATTTTTCATTGATGGCTATTCCATTTTTTATGTTAGCGGGAGAACTCATGGCTAAAGGCGGATTGTCAAGACGAATTGTTAACTTTGCAAATATCATAGTTGGAAAATTAAAAGGTGGTCTTGGATATGCAGCTATTTTAGCAAGTATTATTTTTTCAGGGTTATCCGGTAGTGCTGTAGCTGATGCTGCGGCATTAGGTGCAATATTAATTCCTATGATGTATGCTAACGGATACAGTCCGGAACGTTCTACCGGGCTTATATGTGCAGGTGCTATGGTGGCTCCCATTATCCCGCCCAGTATACCCATGATTGTTTTAGGATCAACTGTAGGCGTATCCATTACTAAGATGTTCATGGCTGGAATTGTGCCAGGATTACTTTTAGGTTTAGGTTTGATGATTGCATGGAAGGTTATTGTAAAGAAACATGGCTATAACGACGTATGTACTTATACTAAGAAGGAACAGAAGGAAATTATAAAGGATTCCCTACCCGCATTGGTCATGCCAATCATTATTGTAGGAGGCATTCGATTTGGAATTTTTACACCTACTGAAGCCGGTTCATTTGCTGTAATATACGCATTACTAGTTTCTATATTATGGTACAAAGAGATAAAACCACGTGATGTTATTGGAATATGTGTAGATAGTGCGGGGAGCACTGCTATCGTAATGTTTATTGTTGCAGGAGCAACAGCCGTTGGCTGGTTAATAACAGTAGCTCAAATACCAAATCAACTGGCAGCAGTGCTTGGAGGTATGATCAATCATCCACTAGCTTTAATGATTATTATCAATATATTCTTATTTGCCATGGGAATGGTTATGGATTTAACACCTAATCTATTAATTTTTGGACCTGTACTTTTTCCAGTTATTATTCAAGCCGGTATTGACCCAATATATTTCGCTGTAGTCATGGTACTGAATCTATGTCTAGGATTAATTACACCACCCGTTGGAACCGTTTTATATTTAGGGTGTAGTGTCGGTAAAATAACATTCCCTCAGGTGGTTAAAGGCATTATGCCGTTTTTGCTTGTGGAAGTACTTATTTTAGCACTATTAATCATTTTCCCACAATTGGTTCTGGTTCCTCTGAAATTTTTAATTTAGATACTATGATAAAATACAAACTACCCGATAAACGGGTAGTTTGTATTTTATAGGGGAAGAATTGTAATCAAGTGCCCTCCTACAACCAAACTTGCTAAATTTGCTATTAGTACATATAAAATTGTTTTTCTAGTTCTTTGCTCTGTTATGAAAAATGATAATGCAATCATTTCAACAACAAATATCCAAAACTCTGCAAATATGAGCCCAAAAAATATTCCATAACTGGAAAATGGGGTAAATCCACTCAGCCAAAAATTTAAAGTGCCTTGAGTGAGTAAATTGATCATCAAAAAAATAACCCATGACTTTTTCTGTCTGTATCCGAAAAGGAAAAATACAAACCCTTCAATTATAAGTGTCAAAATGATTCTAAAAGATACCAAGGCAATTGTTCGTGAAAATAATTTTCCAGGTTTTAGTGTTTGTTTCTCCAAATCCAAAGTAAAAATGTTGTTGTATGTTTTAAGCTGTTCATTCAGTATGATTTCAAAATCTTTATCTTCAGTATTGATTTTAACCTTATAATCGCTGGAACTTTTTAAACCATGTATATAAAATGCATAATACGTTTCAATGGTCTTATCTACCTTAGTGGCTTTTTCATACTCCCCGTCTGAAAAGACACTCATTTCAAGGTCATCAGGTGCCCATGGAACTATAATCACTATTGATGGCGGTTCTGCTGCATTGGCAAATGATACAGATGTAATCGCAATTGCTATTAATATTACCAGAACTACTGCTGTTAAAATTTTATTGGACTTAAACATGATCAGTCACCCCCTTCTTTTGCTCTTATACTATTCTATATCAACCCTTTTACATTTTACCATATATAATTTCTTTTCATTAAATACTATGATTTCAATGGTATGGTTAAATGTAAATAGAGTCATTATGGAACTTTTCTTTTTGTTTGTTCGTCTATTAAATATAAAATAAAAATCTTAAAAAATAAAGGAGAATTAAGATGAAGAAAGGTTATATTATCGGTAGTGTTATTGCAGTCGCTTTTATAATAGGGGTTATTTTCGGACCTATTATGAACATGAATGCTCAAGTTTCAGCCAGTGAAACTGAAAGTATGAGAAGTATCGTCGTTTCCGGAGAATACTCAGTTGAGGTTGCTCCAAATGTAGCTTATTTAACAATGGCAGTTGAAACATCGGCAAAAACAGCAGAGGCAGCCCAAAAAAGCAATGCAGAAAAGATGGATAATGTATATAAGAAGTTAAAAGCACTGGGTATTGATGAGAAACAAATAACCACGAATAATTATAATATTTACCCAGATTATGACTGGATTGAAAATCAGGGGCAAGTATTAAAAGGATATAATGTCTCTAATCAAATAAAAGTTGAAACTTCTGATCTGGATAAAGTAAGCAGTATACTGGATGTGGCCGTAAAAGAAGGTATTAATCGGGTAACATCTGTATCCTTTGGCGTAACAGATAGTGTGCAAAAAACCGAGTACCAAAAGGCTTTAAAAGAAGCTGTAAAAAATGCTGAAGAGAAAGCCAAAGCTATCGCTTCCGTTCATGGTACAAAACTAGATAAACCCTTTAAGGTTTCAGAGGTATCCAACATTTCAATCGCCAGAAATTATATGTCCTATAACCTTAAAGAAGATATGGCGGCAACTCCTATCAATCCTGATGATGTTAAGATCAGTGCTACCGTTGAAGTGATTTATCAATACTAGTTTTCAAGCACAATAAGTATTGTCAGTCATTTCATGATACCAACTTTGAATTGAATCAAAAAAATAACCATGCCATTTGAGTTATGACATGGTTATTTTATATCAACTACTGAATATACTTAACAACTCGATTTAATAAAGCATCTACCACATATATTTCTCCATTACTGCCGCAAGCAATTCCTTGAGGAGAAAAGAAATTTTCCTGTTCTCCGCCGAATTCTCCCCATTTTTCTATAAATACACCATCTGCTGTGAATTTTTGTACTCTGTTATTGGATGTATCTGTTACAAAAACGTTGTCGCTATCGTCAATAACTATACCCACAGGTAAGAATAAATCTCCATCTGCCAGTCCCCACGAGTCTAAAGGATCCTGCATTGGAACCCCATTATTTGCACCCCATTTTGTAATAAACTGGCCATATTTATCAAATTTCTGAACTCGGTTATTTATTCTATCGACTACATATACATTGTCTTGAGAGTCACTGGCAATATAGCAAGGCTCTCT
>JAKSCF010000085.1 GCA_022360735.1 Clostridia bacterium | reverse complement strand
CGTAATGGTCGATAAAAACACATCACAATTGACATATCCTTCTCTAATGGCCCTAGGTTCTGAGGAGAAAGACATGGGCGTGAACCAGCCTCTTCCATCTTGAATACACTTCCTGTTTTTTGCACCTGAAAAACAGGAACTATTAATAAAGCTGCCTTCATATTCAGGCTGCGCGTATTCAGCATCTCCAATATTTAATCCCTGCCAAATCTTGACGTCCTTTAACTCATCTTTCCTTTTCATTAATGCCTGAATAAGGTATTTGGGTTCTGCAGCCGCATGTGACGGGAATACTGTATCGCCGCTCCTTACATCTTTCACAGCCTCTTCTGCTGTTGTTAATCTTTCATTATATATCTTTTTCCAATCCATTTTAACATCCTTTCTAGATCTAACGCCTATCATTTTGTATCCAGCATTATCTATCTCATGGCTAGTACTACCTGCCCCAAAGCTGCCACTTCTCCATGGTTATATGCTACCGCATCGCATACCACAATCGCTTTTTCATGTATTTCATGGTTAATTTTAGCTTCTATTTCAATGGTATCCCCCGGCTCTATTTTTTTCTTAAACTTTACTCCGTCAATTCCGATAAAATAAGGTATTTTTCCTTTGTATTTTTCAAATGACAGCAATAAAATATCTGAAGTCTGTGCCATAGCTTCCACTGTTAATACACCCGGCATTACAGGTGCTCCCGGAAAATGACCTCTGAAAAAGTCAAATTCAGGGGAAACAAATAATCTTGTTTTTATGCTTTCACCATAATTGATTTCCAGAACATCATCTACCAAAAGAATTGGTTCTCTATGAGGAATAATTTCTTTAATCTGGTCTTTGTTAAAAACTACCTGGCTCATGTTCATCCTCCTTTTATTGTGTTTAACCCCTGCTCATATGCAAAAACCGCTGCTCCAACTGCTCCTGCCAGCTGAGGGTGGGGTGAAGCAGTCACCTCCACCTTGAGTTCTTCACTTAAAGCTTTAATAATACCGCTGTTTAAGGCAACACCACCCGTCATGATAACTTTAGGAACATAACCCACTCGATTGCACATACCGCTGACTCTTTTAGCAATGGCAGCATGTGCTCCTTTTGCAACATTTTCAATGGTCTCCCCATTGGCCAGCTGTGAGATCACTTCACTTTCAGCAAATACTGTACATACACTGCTGATAGAGACTTCTCCTGTAGCTTTTTCTGAGAGCTTTGAAAGCTCATTGATCCGGCAGCCCAGAACTCTGGCCATTACCTCAAGAAACCTTCCGGTTCCCGCTGCACATTTCTCATTCATTACAAAATTGGCAACCTTGCCATTTTCACCTAAGCGAATAACTTTTGCATCTTGTCCTCCAATGTCAATGATGGTGCCGGCACCCTCTGTCAAATAGGCAACACCCTTTGCATGACAACTGATTTCCGTAATTTGCTTATCCGCTTCTTTATAAGTGATCCTTCCATATCCGGTAACCACTGTGTATTGGATTTCTGCTTTACTGAGCCCACCGGTAGAAAAAACCTGCTCCAGTGCCTCCTTAATGCCGGAGGTCCCTGTGCCCTTATTAACCACTGCATGACCTATTAGCTTTTTATTTTCGTCAATAATTGCTGCTTTTGATGAAGACGAACCGATATCTATGCCTAAATACATGTATTTTTCCTCTCTTGTTCTGCTAATTTACATCAACATTTCTGAAAAACTTTGAATTCTTGTTCTGATTTGTTCTGCTGATTCCATCTGCTGCTCCGTTTCGATATAGAGCATCGGAATCCCTGCATCCTCTATTTCCTTTTTGTACACAGGGTAATCAAATTCTTCCGGATCGCAGAATTTCATCATGAGGACTAAAACAGCATCTGCATCATATTTCTTCTTCATTTCTATGAGCATCTCACCTCTGGTTTTAGCTTCCTCAAATAAGAATGTACACCCTCTTTGGTCAACAATTCTATCCACCATTTTTTCAATGGCAGTCCCTTCCTTTTTCACCTCAACACGAAAACTTCTTGATCCCTGTGAAGTATCATCAGCTGCTATAGCAATATTATGTTCTACCAAAACATCTAGTAAAGGAATTGGCTCTGTCATAAGTCCTGTAGCAATAACCTTCACGCCTGTGAAACATTCCTCCGGAAGAACCATAAGTTCCTTATTGATTTTTTGGATGATATTGATATAGTCTTTTTTATCCATAAAGTATCCTGCCTTAATGACAAGATGTCTTGTTTTTGCATCAATTGTATTTAAATGCTGAGATGCAATGTCTGTAAATTTTCTCATTTCAACTCTGTATGCTTCATATAAGTCAAACGACTTTTCAATATCTTCATCTAAAATCGGATGACCTGACAACTGCTCGAGTTCTTCTTTTACCCTCTTAAATTCTTCGATTAAATATCTTCTGCCGGATGCCAGACTTCTATGTTGAGGGTACACAACAGGGATAATTGGAATTTCAGGCACTGCCACTTTCCAGTTCTCACAAATGCACTTCAATGTATCACAAAAGGTTGAAAGAACGACCCCTTTTAATAGGTTGTATGTTCCCTTCATACCGTACTCGATATTGGATCTCATAATTGAGCAGCAAAACCCTTGCAAATATTTATCCGCAAGCTTGAGTTCCGTTGGCCCTCCCCACATGCCAACGGGCAGATACCCTGCTGCGTATATCATTTCTTCAGGAGTATATATAGGAAAGCATCCCACAGCATCTTTTCCGGTTGATTTTATGCTTTTTGTAATGGTGGCTTTTGGATTAAGGGCTGCGTCTTTCAGTTCGCTAATTAACTTTATTAACTCACTCATTATCCTATCCTCCCTGCTTCTTTATTTTTTTCCATCATTTCTATAAGGGCCTGAACTCTCGTTTCATACTGAGACAATGAGAAAATTCTAGGATCTGTCTGGTCACCGTCAAAGATCACAGAAGGAACCCCTGTCATAGCCTCTATTCTTCTTTGAACTTCATATTGTCTAAAGTCCATGAGCTTACAGCTTCTGTTGGAATGATAAATAATACCGTCTAAGTCAAAATCTCTAACAAGCTTTGCTACATTATTGGTACCATACTCCAGATTCCTATTGGCATAATTGGATGCATATGCTCTAGCCATTCCATCAATATCACCTTTCTCATACACGATTGTCCATGACTCAGGATAAGTGGATGTCACCATATTGACACCATGTTTTTTTAGCACTTTGTATGTGTCTGACAAGTGGGGCCAACAGGCTATACCATCCCACATGACTCTGTATTTTTCTTCTTGATCTCTCCATGGTCCCTTACCGTTTTCTACTTTTCCTTTTAATTCTTCATACCAAAGCTTAAATAAATCTCTGCCCTCTTTTGTTCCTCTCATGCAAACAATCACAGCCATATAATTAAACATATCAAATCCATTGAGAGGAGACGGATGATTGATATTTAAATCCGCAGCTTTTCTCCACCACCTGGCTGTATCCGCAGAAATCTCCATGACTTCTTTAAATCTATCATGGTCAAAACGTCTTCCTGTGATCTCTTCAAGCTGTACAATGGCATGCTCAATTTGCCCTGTCATATACTTTATACTGTGTTCAGGAACATCAAATGTATGGTTAAAAGGCATATCAAACATAATCAATGGAACGTTTAAAGTTTTAGCTAAGTTTTCATACCATTTAATCACCGTATTACAAATATTGCTGCAGCAAAATATCAAATCCGGCATGGGAATATTTTCAGCATCCGAATGTTTGATATCTACATACCCCATATTGACTCTTGCATAGGAGCAAATATCGGCAGAGTATCCTTTGCCTTCTGACTGCTGTATATATCGCAGTGCCTCTTTTCTTGCGCCAATGGCCGCTGCATGATTTTCAGGGTATACGGCGTCAATATTCATGGTTTCCAAAAGTTCTTGTGGACATATGGATGTGGCCCAAGCCACTATTTTTCCGTTTTTCTTTGCTTCCACAGCAGTCCTATAGTGCTTTTTTAGAAGCTGCCCCAACATTTGTTTTGATGTTAATTTTGTTTCCATAAATGCCTCTTTCTTTCTTTTACAATTAAAACTCCTATTTATTTCCCATAAAATTCAGGCTGTCTTTTTTCTAAAAATGCATTCAGCCCTTCTTTTCTATCTTGGGTTTTGAAGGCAGTATTATAAATTTCAGCCTCATAGGCAATGCCCAGATTTAATGGTGCATCTTCCGCTGCATTGATGGCCTGTTTTACAAGGGAAACAGCAATAGGCGCCTTTAGAGCAATGGTTTCAGCTATTTTTAAAGCTTCTTCCGTCAATTTTTCCGGCTCTGTAACCACCTCTACCAGACCTATTTTTTCAGCAGTAGAAGCATCTATCATATTTCCTGTCATACACAAATATTTGGCCATACCTTTTCCAACCAGTCTGGTAAGCCTTTGTGATCCGCCATAACCCGGCGTAATGCCCAGATTAACTTCCGGTTGTCCAAACTTAGCCTTTTTAGACGCCACTCTGATGTCACAACACATAGCCAGCTCACATCCGCCTCCAATGGCAAATCCGTTTATAGCAGCGATAACAGGCGTATCCATTTCTTCAATATATCTCATGACGCTTTGCCCAAATCTGGCAAGACTTCTTCCTGCCTGGCCTTCAAACGTATTTAAAAGCCCAATATCTGCACCTGCAACAAAAGCTCTGCCTTTTCCTGTCAATATTGCACACCTTACTGTTTGGTCTTTTTCTATGGCTCTAAAAGCGTCTTCCAATTCCTCCAGCACTTCTCTGGTAATGGCATTCAGCACTTCTTCTCTGTTGATGGTAACCACTGCAATTTTTTCTTTTCTTTCTATGGTTAAAAAATTATAATTCATACTCATTTCTATCACACCCTTATTTTTTATGGGTCTCACTGGTGTAATCATGGAAACCCTTGCCTGTTTTCTTTCCCAATAAGCCTGCGTCTACCAGCCTTTGCATTGCCGGACTTGGTCTAAATCTTTCTCCATAAGCTTCAAACAATATTTGATCTACTTTG
Organism: Clostridia bacterium; assembly: GCA_022360735.1. Next base: position 832 of record JAKSCF010000085.1, on the reverse strand, counting down.
ATATTCAAGTCGTGCCCCATAAGATCAAGAAGTTTAAAAATGCCTACAGGGTGACCCAATCCGTATACACACACCTTATCAATGTCTTCTGCCGATGCAACCCCTTCATCCAACAGGCGGCAGGCCTCTGCTGTAAAAACATGAAAAAGTCTGTTGAGTGCAAATCCTGTAACATCCTTTACTTTAATGGGTTCTTTTTCGATTACATACAATAGCTCTGTAGTGGTCTTTATGGTCTCTTCATTGGTCAACTGTCCCGGTATTACTTCTACCAATTTCATAATGCTTGCCGGGGAATTGAAGTGAGTTCCAATAAATTTTCCAACTCTATGGCTGCTGACCGCAGATGCCAGCTTAGTGATTGAAATGCTTGAAGTATTGCTTGCAATGATACAATCTTCTTTGCAGATACCGTCAAGCTTCTTATAGAGTTCTGATTTTACTTCCAGCACTTCAACTACCGCTTCTACTATAAAATCACACTCCGCCATGTCACTCAGATTTCCTGTAGGAACTACTCTGTTAAGCACAGCTTCCTTTTCAGCAGGATCAAATTTTCCTTTTTTTATACTCTTGTCTAAAACTATTTCCTGCTTTTCTTTTCCCTTTACAGCGATTTCAGCTGTCATATCTCCTAAAAACACTTCAAATTCTGCTTTAGCAAAGCATAGGGCGATTTCAGCACCCATCATGCCTGCACCTACGACGCCGACTTTTTTAATCTCCATCTCAGTGCTCCTTTCATTCAACAATTTTCTATAATTAATGCCATACCCTGCCCGCCGCCGATGCACAACGATACAAGACCATATCTGCTGTTTCTGCGCTTCAT
>JAKSCF010000086.1 GCA_022360735.1 Clostridia bacterium | reverse complement strand
TGAAGCCTGGAATAAAAATCCGGCATCCGGATTATTCCGACTGCTCCGCCTAAGAAGAAGAGCAATCCCATGACCATGATTGTCGTCACTCATGAAATGGCATTTGCCAGAGAAATATCTGATCGAATTGTTTTTATGGATGAGGGTAATATCATCGAAGAAAGCAAACCCGAAAAACTATTTCAAAATCCCAGTCATCCCAGAATCAAAACATTTATAGAAAAGATGATATAACAAACACCTCGGGTTAAAAGTAAAGCCCAAGGTGTTTTATTTTGTTGGAGTATGCAGCATCGAAAGTCTAAAAATTTATGGTATCTATATCATAAATCCTTCAATTAATTCTATTTCAACACCATCCGGATCTTCAATAAATACAAACTTTTCACCACCGGGCACTTCTATTGGACCGCGTATAGGTTCTACCCCTTTAGATTTCAATTCATCTAATTCAAGCTCCATATCTGAGACGCCCAAACCAATGGACACTTTTGTATTGGCATCATTTTCTTCAGAAGGCTTATTATGATTCTCTATCAATTCAAGCAGACCTGAATTTTTGTCTTTCATAAAAACAATATTGATCCCATCCATAGGACTAAACCTTTTCACTTCAGTAAAATTCAATATTTCTTTATAAAATTTTAACGATTTTTCTAAGTCTTTTACAGCAATGGTAATGAACTTAATATTCATAAAATTATCCCTCCAAATTTATATAACCATTTTAGCATACCAATATTTTTTCAGTCAATCTGGTTTCTTTATTCAAGAGATAAATTTCAAGTATGGTTTCATACTCATCCCATAACTTTATTTCCTGAATAATGCTTTGATAATCATGTTGAAGAAACCCGATTGAAAGTCCGCAGTTTGCCGTAATTTCTCTAGGCGTAGGCATTATCACAATGTTATAATGCTTTAGTTTATTTTCAGCCATTATTGCATAATGGGTTGACTTAAATGATATGACGTATAGCTCTTTTTCCATTTTGGTTTCATTCCTTTATATATGAATTAACTTTTGTGCTTGATTCATTTTTTCAACAATACTATACATATTTCCAACTATACCTACTTTTAAATCATCTGTACATTGATAATAGTCTAAACAAGTACCGCAAACGATTATCTCGACGCCTTCTTCTTCCATTTTCTTCAAATTTTTTATAGCGTCCTCATTCTCTGTTGCTAATTTAACCCCTTCATTCATCATCAATATAGAAGATGGATAAGGTTTTATTTCTGTTAATGTATAAAGATACCCTTTCATTAAAATCTTTCCCAGTTCTTCAGACCCTTTTCCCAGTTTATCTGATGAAAGGAGCAAAGCAGTTAAAGGATTTTCAATCGTAACAGGTTGGATGTCTAAGTTATCTTTTTCATTGCTTCCAGTCTTAGTTAAAGCAATATAATAATCTTCATCCTTTTTATTGATATCGATATCATAATCCATATTGTTTGCTAATCGCTCTACATTTTGCTTTGCGATTTCATTATCAACAATGGTTATTATTTTACTATGACTTTCCATTTCTTTTTTAGTTAAAACCACCGGCTTTGGACAGCTTAAGCCTCTGGCATCTATGGTTTTCATCTCATTATTCTCCTCTCTAAGTACTAGCTATTTTACTAATAGCGTGTACTGTTTTTTCTATCTCTTGGGTAGTGTTAAAATATCCTAAGCTGAGCCGTACAGTCCCCTGCTTTAATGTACCTATGGTTTCATGTGCTAAAGGCGCACAATGCAGTCCTGAACGGGTGGCAATATTATAATTTCGATCCAGCTCAAAAGCCACCTGGCTGGAACCTTTATCCCATATATTAAACGACACAACGGGTGCTTGCTTATTGATGTCACACATACCATATATTTTTACTTTAGGAATGCTTTGAAGCCCTTTTAGCAAAACCGTTAAAAGCTGCTGTTCATGTTGTCTGATGTAACCGATACCTGTATCCTGTATCCACTGTATTCCTGCTCCTAAACCTGCTAATCCAGGCATATTAGCGGTGCCGCTTTCGTGTAAATCAGGCATCATTGCAGGCTGGAATATGGATTCAGATTCACTTCCTGTGCCACCTTCCATCAGAGTTTTTAAGTTCACGCCTTTTCTAATATATAAAGCGCCGGTTCCCGGAGGACCTAACAACCCTTTATGCCCTGCTACAGCTAATAAGTCTATGTTCATCTCCTTTACATTTATATCAAAAACACCTGCTGTTTGAGCACCGTCTACTAAATATAATACATTATGCTCTCTGGCTATTTCTCCAATCTGCCGGATAGGAAACAACGTACCGGTTATATTGGATGCATGGGTCGTTACAATGAGCTTAGTGTTTTCTTTAATCTCATTTTTTATATCCTCAAGTTCGATCTCACCCTTTTCATTACACCATACAATAGAATTCTCTACCCCTAATTTTTCCAGCTCTTTAATTGGACGTACCACAGAATTATGCTCCATACTGGTTAATATGACATGATCTTTTGGAAACAACACACCTTTTATCGCTAAGTTTAGGGCACTGGTCGTATTATGGGTCAATACAATTTGCATGGGACTGTCAATGCTAAATAAATCCGCTATGCGCTCTCTTGTTTTATATACATTTCTGCCTGCTTTTAAAGCCAGTTGATGCCCGGATCGCCCCGGATTAGCACCTTCAAATCTAAAGCTTTTATCTAAAGTATCATAAACAATTTCCGGTTTTGGAAAAGTCGTTGCAGCATTATCTAAGTATATCATAAACGCTCACTTTCTTAATTATTGGATGTATAAATATATCTTCTATATTATACAATAAATATCTATAAATCCATTGTTATTATTAATATCTATAAATCTATTGTTTGTTATTGTATTTTTTTATAGTTTCAATTAAAATTAAATGGTATTTTCATTAACGAAAACTATAAGGAGGTGTAGTTATGTCAAATACCAGCATAAAACTTACGGATATGACCAGCAGCGCTGGTTGAGCAGCTAAAATAGGACCTGATGTCCTGGCACAAGTTTTGTGTCATTTACCAAAAGCCTCTGACCCTAATTTATTGGTTGGAATTGATACCTCGGATGACGCCTCTGTTTATCAATTAAATGCAGCAAATGCCATTATCCAAACCATAGATTTTTTTACACCCATAGTGGATGATCCTTATGAATTTGGCCAAATTGCTGCGGCTAATGCATTAAGCGATGTCTATGCCATGGGCGGTGACCCTAAACTGGCTTTGAATATTATCTGCTTTCCTAAAGATCTTCCAAAGGAATATGTCCAAAAGATCCTGTTAGGCGGCTATGACAAAGTTACTGAAGCCGGTGCTATTATTACCGGAGGTCACTCTATCGAAGATACGGAGCCAAAATACGGACTGTCTGTAACCGGTTTTATTCATCCAAAACAAGTTGTAACAAACAGCAGTGCTAAACCAGGTGATGTCCTCATTTTAACCAAGCCCATAGGCAGTGGTATCATCACAACCGCTATGAAGGATGACCTTGTGGATTCAGCCGTAAAAGCAAAAATAATTAAATCTATGAAAACACTGAATAACTTTGCAAAAGACGCTATGATGTCAGTAGGTGTTCACAGCTGTACAGATGTTACCGGTTTCGGTCTTATAGGACATGCTGCAGAAATGGCTGAAGGCAGTAATACCACATTACGCTTGTATGCCTCACAAATACCTATCATAAAAGAAGCGATCCAACTAGCTGAAATGGGTATTATACCGGCAGGTGCATATAACAACAGATCATTCTTAGAGTATCGAACACAGTTCGATCCAGGTATCCCACAAGCTATAGAAGACTGCTTATTCGATCCTCAAACTTCCGGCGGCCTATTGATAGCAGTTGCAGAAGACAAAGCCAATGCACTCTCAGAAGCTTTAAAAAATAACCAAACAGAATACTACGTGATTGGTGAAGTCACTGAAACAACAGATTACCAAATCATAGTAATGCCATAGCTTTCAAATAATTAAAAACGGTTACAATTTAGTGACTGTAACCGTTTTTAACACCATTTTTGGCAAGGAGTTAATTTATGAAAATTAGTAAAAAAAGTATTATTTTTTTAAGTATAGTAATTCTATGTATAACTGCTTATTCCATAAATTCAATATCACAAAAAAAACACAAGGAACTAACAGCGTTAGAAATTACAAAAATTCAAGAGATTCAAAAAGAGTATATATCCAAAGTTAATATTGGTGGCTTTAAAAATCCTAGTATAATTAAAAAAACAAAAAAATTTTATGATGATATTATTAGTATTAATGAATTAAAATATGGAGAAAATTTAGTTATTGCAACAGTTAATGGGTGGGATATAACTCTTGATGAAATCATATTTGCATTAGCTATGCAGGAAGCATTAGCTTTAGACGAAACAATAGAAGAAAATATGTTAATAAATAAACAGATTTATGAATCATATTTTGATAAAATAGTAAAAACTAAAATTTATTATTCAATTGCATTAGATAAAGAAATGTTACCTGAAGAGAGAGAAATTTATGAGAAGATTGATAGAGATAAAAAAATTTGGCATAATGAAAACCCAAATCCTTTTTTAGAATTTTTAGACGAAACATTTTTTTGGGATAATTATATGAAATTTGTTTTTTGCGGTTTTATAACAAAAATAAATGTTGCTAATTGTATATTGAATTCAAATAAGAATCTTGATCCAGAGAGTGAAGAAGCTATCAACTATTTTAATGCGCAAATTCAAAAGGAACAGAATAAAGCAAATATCAAAATCATAAGGAAATTAAATATTCCTTAAAATATCTACGGTATCCTTTTTCGCTGATGTGGCATCTTCTGATCCTTCACTTGCTTTTTTTTGATATTTTTAAAATAAAAATGGCTACAACGCAAATCGCTGTAACCATTCAAATTTCGTTTTTGGCGAGAGTATGTGGGAATCGAACCCACCTAAGAAGCTCCTAACTCCTCATACTGGTTTTGAAGACCAGAGGCAACACCAGCCACCATCTACTCCCAAAATTATAATAATAGAATTTAACCCTAATATTATATTACATCTTTCACTATAAAGCAACTAAAACACGAGCGTCTTCAATGTTCTTTGTTATTTTCATCTGATCAAAATATTCTAATATTGGTAATGCGTATTTTCTTGAAGTGCCTATCAAATCTCGAAAGTCAGCAACGGTTATAGAACCATTTTTCTCAAGGTATGCTTTAAGCTTATCTACAGATTTATTATAGTTTTTATGATGCAAGCATATATCATTGTCAATTTTAATGAGTACGCCTTCTTCTATTAAGCTTTGAAGGATTTGTTTAGTCTCCTGATGGTCTTCAAAAGACTTTATGAGTTCGGATACCACTGGAACCGTAAATTGATTATCATAATATAGATTTTCTATCTGGGTTTTAATTTTTAACTGTTTTTTACTATATTTCACTTTAAATTCATCCAAAGATACCATTTGATGAGCAACTTTAATGATGCCACAATCACTAAAATAATTTAAGAATAAATCTGCCCATTTATTTTTACCCTTAAATAACCTATTTCTTAATTCTTCTTTACCCATACCTATTTTCAAAGGATTTTGATTATGAAATTGTGTCAAAATATGGCTTAACTCCTTTGATATCATGGACATAACACTATGGTGCATCACCAATTCTTCTGTCAACATAATGGCTTTTTTTTCAGAAACCAATTGTTGTAATAATGAGCTTGCCTCTTTCTTTTCTTTACCCAATCGGTTAAATATATAACCTAAAGGCATATAATTTTTACTATATTTTTTTATCAAACTATCTAGAATATCTTTTTCTGATCCTGTTTCTCTTAACCTTAGCGCTTCAATCACATCCATATTGTATCTCTTATGTTTAGATGGATTCTCATCTAGGATTATTCCACCGCCTATGGTTTCCATAGGAGAATAAAATCTCAACACAAAGTAATCGTCTTTTTTTACAGCAATTTTTTCTTCTAATCTTAGTTGTGCATAACCGTGTTCTCCGGCTTTAAGGATATCTGCATCCAATAAAACCACCCGACATAATATTTCCTTAGTGCCATGGTAAAAACGCACTCTGGTTCTATTGGATAATTCTCTAACAGTACTTTTCAATAAATCTAACTTTACATCTATCATCATGGTTTCTTCTAGGGCATCTTTTGAAGCCAAAACATCCCCTCGATTGATATCCGTTTTCTTCACATTAGCCAGATTAATAGCGACACGCTGCCCAGCATAAGATGATGCTGCTTTTTCTCCATGAACCTGAATATTTCTAATTTTTGTTTCTAAGTTTGTAGGATAAAGTATCACTTCATCCCCTGTATTTAAAGTCCCTTCAATTTGAGTTCCTGTAATAACCGTTCCAAATCCATCTACTGAGAAAACTCTGTCTATGGGTATTCTAAAGGGTATATGAATGTTCTTAGTAACAGCCGTTTCGGTCATTTTTGTCATCTCTTGCTTTAATGCTTCTATGCCTTCTCCAGTAATAGACGATACAGGTATGATGGGGGCATTTTCTAAAAAGCTGCCCTGAATTTCTTCTTTTATTTCTTCTTCCACCATTTGCAGCCAGTCTTCTTCTACCATATCTTTTTTTGTTAAAACAACGATACCTTGTTTAATATTTAAGATAGATAATATATCCAAATGTTCTCTTGTTTGGGGCATAATCCCTTCATCTGCAGCAATAACCATCAAAACCACATCCATGCCGCCAACACCTGCCAGCATGTTTTTTATAAACTTTTCATGACCGGGGACATCAATAATCCCTGCTTTTTCACCGTTTGAAAGATTAAAATAAGTGAATCCCAAGTCAATGGTGATGCCGCGCTTTTTTTCTTCCTCAAGGCGGTCTGTCTCTCTGCCTGTTAAAGCTTTTATTAACGATGTTTTACCATGATCTATATGGCCAGCTGTACCAATGATAATATTCTTCATTGGTTCACCTCCATATTGTTAAATATTTTATTAACAGTCTTTGATACATAAGCTAATGCTTCTTCTTCTATTGTTCTTGCATCTAATAATAATGCATCTTTATATATACGAGCAATGATTGGTAATTCTTGATTTCTTAATGCTTTTTCCAATTCATTTACCGAAATACTTTTTGGCTTTATTTGGACCATCCAGCTCGGCAATTCATGCAATGGCACAGAACCACCTCCAATTTGTGAAAAGCCTTCTATTAGACTGATTTCGGCATCTTCTAAGTTCTTAATACTATCATATATTTGGATGGCTTTTTGCTTTGTTTCTTCTTTTTTCATAGTCATCATTTTTATTGTAGGTATTTTATCTATGGCTTCATCCCGTTGATAAAGACGTAACGTTCCTTCAAGGGCAGCCAAAGTTAACTTGTCGATTCTAAAGGCTCTTGTAAGGGGGTTCTTTTTCATTTTATCTATCCAATATTTTTGTCCGATAATAATCCCCGCTTGTGGGCCTCCCAGCAGTTTATCTCCACTGAAACAACAAATATCAACACCTGTATTGATACTTTCCATTACAGTAGGTTCATCAAAAATACCATACTCCTTTAGGTCAATCAATGCACCGCTTCCTAAATCATAGATAACAGGAATGTCTTTTTCCTTACCCAAATCCACCATATCTTTTAAATCAACTTCTTCTGTAAAGCCTAAAATTCTATAATTACTGGTGTGGACTTTTAAAAGTGCACCAATGTTTTCCTCATTTAATGCATGGATATAATCTCTTAAGTGGGTTTTGTTGGTGGTCCCAACTTCTTTTAATATGGCACCACTTTGCTCCATAATTTCAGGTATTCTAAAGGAACCGCCTATTTCTACCAATTCACCTCTTGATACAATAACCTCTTTTTCTTTTGCTACCGTACTTAATATGAGCATCATCGCTGCTGCATTATTGTTCACAACTAATGCAGATTCTGTTTTGGTTAATTGAGTAATCATTTTTTCTACATGAGAATACCTGGACCCTCGTTTACCTTCTTTTGTATCATACTCCAGTGTTGAATAATGACCAGCAATGTCAAAAATATACGCTTTAATCTCTTCAGAAATTAAAGAACGCCCTAAATTGGTATGCAATATAGTTCCGGTTGCATTTATGACTTTTCGTAAAGTCTTTTGATTTTTCTCTTCAATAGCAGAAGTAATCTTTTGAATCAAACATTCTAAATTTAAGTGTCCGCTTTCAACTATTTCATTTG
>JAKSCF010000087.1 GCA_022360735.1 Clostridia bacterium | reverse complement strand
TTTCATCAAATTCTCTGATTGCAATTAATATAGAGCTATTCAGCACCCCCTAATTATGGGAGCTTGTTCGCCTTAACTTTATTAATTAATTCCTCAACTTTTGTTTTAATAGTATCCCTTGTAGCTCTAAAACCTTCTATAGGTCCACCTGAAGGATCTTCCAGCCCCCAATCCTCCATATACTTATGAGGAACATATGGACAGTTAACATTGCAGCCCATAGTAATGATAATATCTATCTCCTCAGGTATATCTGAAAGCAGTTTAGGTTTATGACTGCTCATATCTACACCGGCTTCTTCCATTACTTCAACCGCTAAAGGCTTTACTTCCGGATACTCCTCTGTCCCTGCTGAATAAATATCTAATACATCCATTCCTAATTTTTTTGCCCATCCTTCTGCCATTTGACTGCGACAAGAATTATGAACACACACAAATGCGACTTTCGGTTTCATCGTTTGTCTCCTTTTACTTTATTGGTATGTGCATCAACGACACATCATATTTGGTTTCATTTCAGCTTATATCACTATATGCTCATATACGCATAATACTATTTATATTTTGTATTGTCAATATATTGCACCCATAAAATCTGGAAAACGTTAAGTCATTTCTAAAAAGTGGAGTATACCCTACATCCCCAACTCGTAAAAATCATCAAAACGAATTCTTTCTTCACTTTCAAGCATAAAAATGTATTTGCCTTCAGCAATATCATCTATCGGATATACTTCTAAATCATAATCCTTTATCTCTTCATCTGTTAGTCCAAAGTAAATATATGAAGAACTTAACATTCCATGGTTTGAAAATAATTTAATAGCTCTGAAAACAACTCCATTTTCAATCTTTTCATCATCAGAAAAGAAAGGATGTTTTTCATTAGTTCCTTCAACTGTCGTCATATGATTGGGGTCTACTACACATTTTTTTTGTATATATGGTATATACACACCCAACGATGGTGTGATGTCTTTATTCGTTATGGTACAGAAACTTACAACAGAATCCTTTAAATATACAATATATTGATCACTATTAGGGGCACTGTCCGCCATTAAGACGTTAAAAACGATTTCATCAGCACCTAATTTATTTGTTAATATTTGTTCATACATAATATTTATTACAATACACGCAACTACATATACGATTAATAACGTTACTATTATTCTTTTTGCTATCTTTTTTAGCATCTGGACATCCTCCTTTTGAACCTTTAATTTTGTCGCTTAATTTTAAGCTCCTCCAACTAAAATCTTAAAGGTATTTTAAAGGTATTTCAATAGTAAATTGACTACCCTTTCCTGCTTCGCTTCGGACATCAATATTTCCTTCAATTTCTTTAATATTTTTTTGTACAATATATAACCCTAGACCTTCTCCCGGAGTTTGGGCAGCATTATGGCCTCTATAATATGCATCAAATATTTTTTTAATCTCATTTTCAGATATGCCTGCTCCGGTATCTTGAATTATAATGGACAGCCTATCATCAACTTGTTTCACTTCAATATTTACTGTACCACCATTCCCGGTGTACTTATAAGCATTTGTTATAATATTGTAAACAGCTTGTTTCAATTTATATTTGTCCGTTTTAATCATTATTTTTTGACAGTTTGTATGGTTTAGCTGTATGTTTTTCTTGTTAAATTGAGGTTTTAGTCCATTTACAATCTGCTCTAGCTCTTTACAAATATCAAATTCTTCAATGTTTAAAGGCTCAATGTCTTCTTCTGCTTCAATCAATTGACTCATGTTAGAAATGATTGATGTTAGGTTATCGATTTGATTTTCACAAGTTTTGAGTTCTTCTTTATCCATTTCAATAATATCATCTTGTACGCTCTCTATATAGCTTTGAAGTATGGTCAATGGGGTTCTTGTTTGATGTACTAAGGAATCAATAAGTTTTTTCCTGCTTTTTTGTTTGAGTTTTAGTCTATAGCCCAATGTTCGCAGGCTTTGTTTTATCGTTTGGATTTCTCTTACACTTGAATCTACTATTATTTCCTCATTACCCAGATCAATATTTTGAGCCTGCTTAGCAGTCTCAATTAACTCACGACTCATTCTTTTGCTGACAATTAAACCAATCCCAATAGCCATTAAGAACACAACTATAGAAGATATAAGGCTGTTCTTAAGGATTGAAGCTTTAAACATCTGAGAAGCAATTGAATCTTCTATGGAGCCATTTCTTGTAATCAGCACTCTTCCAATCACCATGCCATTTTGATGAATCGGGTGATCGTCTACAATATTTGACCTGTTTCTCATCATGTGACCCATACCGTTGTTCATCCTACGATTTCCTTTTCCCATCATTTGTGATTCATTATAGACGTGAATGATTAAATTATCTGATGCATCATAGATTTTTATTTCCGTAATAGGGTCATCAAGACGGGTTTGCAGCTCTACATTCATTTGCTTGACAGAAAAGTTCTCAATGGACATTGTATTAGAAGCATACTCAATAATTTCCTCAACATGTTGTTCATAATTTTCAGTTATATAATCTGTAAAATATTGATCGATAAGCAGGCTGAGAAGGCCTGCGTTAATAATAATGGCAATGATCGAAACCAATAATAATATTAAGAGCCATTGTTTTCTAATTGTCATCATCACTGCCTCCAAACATATAACCTGCTCTATATTTTGTCATAATATATATAGGCTTTTTAGGTTCATCTTCAATTTTATGACGGATTCTTTTTATATAAGTATCTATATTCCGATCATAGCCGTCATACTCATATCCAAACGCTTTTTTTATTATT
>JAKSCF010000088.1 GCA_022360735.1 Clostridia bacterium | reverse complement strand
TCAATTGTTGAAATGAATGGCGTAGCTAATGATGATTTATATTTTAATGTGTCTGGTTATGATTTGATTGTTACTGATACTGCAACAGGTGAGTATCTAACTCTTAAAAACCAATTTTACTATACTAATTATGGCTATGAATTTGCATCAGTAAATGGCATGGATATAACGAATGGCTTAACTGTTAAAGGCACATCAGCAACCGCAGCAGAAACTTTAAAAGGTGGTAACAGCGCTGATATTATACTGGCTCAATCTGGTGATGATACTGCCTATGGTGGTGATGGCAATGACACTATCTATGGTGGTACTGGTAATGACATTCTAATTGGTGATACTGGTGTCGACACATTTATTCATGAAGTGGGTGACGGCAATGATATTCTACACGGTCACACGCTAAATCATACTCACACCAATGATCTATCAATTGTTGAAATGAATGGCGTAGCAAATGATGATTTATATTTTAATGTTTCGGGTCGTGATCTTATTGTTACCGATACTATTAACAATGAGTCACTAACCTTAAAAAACCAATTCTACTATACAAATTACGGCTATGAATTTGCCAGCGTAAACGGCATTGATGTCACAGGTGGGCTGCTGATTCGTGGAACATCGGCAACAGATGGTGAAGCTCTGCATGGTACTGTTAATGCCGATACTATCGAAGGTGGCTTAGGTGCTGATATTCTAACTGGATATGCTGGTAATGATATATTTGCATTTGCAGATGTTGCAGAATCAACCACTACAGAAACCGATATAATAACTGATTTTGCTATGGGATCTGATGTAATAGATTTATCTGCAATTGCGTCAATAGATGAATTATCAGATATTACTATAAGCCAATCAGGTGGTAGCACATTTGTTGATGATAATGGCTCTGACTTTAGAATACAGATAACAGGAAGCCAAAGTTTGACTGCGTCTGATTTTGCTTTTGTGTAAGGGAGAATGTCGTTTATTCTTGCGGGAATAAAAAGGCCATGTTATTAATTAAATATAAAGGTTAAAAAACTGAGGGGATAGTGTCGCAAAACAATATATCACCTCAGAAATTAAAAGGTTTATTTTCTTGTATCTACTTTTTCAATTTTAAGAGACACAGAAAAACTCTTAAATTTAAGAGCTAATTCAGCCTTAAAACTTTTTAATGGTAACGATTTTGTCATCGCTTTACTCCCATTAAAAGGTTAACGCTTACCAAAATTAGTAAGCATCTAAACATACAAATAATTCCCTAAAAAGCTATTGTTTTTTGCAGGGGATTATTTTGTTTTTTACATCTATTTATTTTTTTCTGTCCAATCTTCATCTATTCGGTTTCTTTCATATTCTAGAGCATGCTTAATACAGTCTAAAATTAATAGGAAACCCATATTGTGATCTTCTTCATTAAAACGTTCTGGTAGCTCTGTAGCCATGTAACAATTTTGTATAAAGGTGAGCATAGTGCCTACGTTAAAGATCGTATCGACTGGTTCCCCCTGTATCACAGGGTTTTCATTAATAACTTTCTTCATTACTTCTACTACTCCACAGTTGTCTTATTTTTCACTGCCACATTAAGCACTGCAATTTGCTGGATGCCTTCTACAGAAAGAGGATCAAGAATTGGCTAACTTTCTCTCTAAACCGGGGCAGCTCCCAGTCTTCGATTTCCAAGATAGAAATTGACAGGACATTCATAAAATCTAATAGGGATACGTTCTTTTGATATTGAGAGCGTGGACACGCCATGCCAGGAACACCATTATGATAGCTAATAGAGCGTTAACTGCACTTATCACGATGAATGGAAAATCATCTTTATCGATAAAATAGGCGTAGACAAAGGCTGAACAGCTTGCCGAGGCCCAGATTATCCAGGAAGCGAGCGACATATTATTGTTTGCTCTGTCCTTCCTTAAAATCTCCAACAACGTCAAGCATTGAGGGAGATACACAATGATTGCAATTATTCCGCTGAATAAATACAGAAGCACAATGCTTATGGCCATTTTCCAATCCTCTTATGGCTCAAATATTGCTGAATTCGGGAATATTTTATCCATACCTTAATGTTAAAAACAATATATATTTCAATTAGTTACGAGTATTTTAGGTGCGTGGTAACTCGGATATACTTTTGTATGATCTAGCTTTGTTAACCTTTTTTTAAACATTTTAGGTGTATGTTTTAGGTTTCTTTATATACAAACAATTAAGGGTGATATGAGTGACGATGAGATTAATGATCTACCAGAATCTAACAGAGAACTTGATGAGGAAACAAAATCATATTTACAAGAATTGCTAGATAACAGATCTGAGATTAACAATTTGCCACCAATATCAGTGGATGATTTTGAAAAAGATCTTCTACAGGTTGAGGAAGAGTTAGTCAACGAAAAGAAGTCAAATTATATGACTGAAAAATTCGATAACCTAAAAAAGAGCTTTGTAGATAGAGTGGAAGATAGTTCGAGCCACAAACGAAGATAATTAGGAAAATACGTGATAACTCGGATAAAATATCCAGATGGATTTAGTGAGTGGTGATCATTTGACCAAAACAACCCCTGACGATTTTTTTCTACAAGACTGGCCCGTCCATCCTATGGTGGCATTTTTCATTGCATTACCTCTGGAAAGAAAGAAAGTTCCAACCACTGAACTGATTATTCCCCCTGGGTCACACTCAAAAATACAAACAATTATTAAATCTTTTAATTATCGTATGAAGAATGGTGAAACTTATACTCTGGGAATGCCTACTGGAATGGGGGCAAGACGAGCATTGCTCTACATTTTCTCTGAAATGTATAAAAGAGAAATAGGTATTAACAAAGTCGATAGCTTTGAGGCAATGATTAGACTTGATGACACAAGTAAAAATCAATACTTACGTAAGATAGGCTATTCTTTTGAAAAAAGTGCAATGGGAAAACATGATGGTGATAATGAGCTATTTAAATTTTATGGCTGTACATATGATATCTTATATTACGAATATAATAATCTATACAGAAAGGAGAATAAATATGATGGAGCAGAGATATTGCCCTTTCAAACATTGTTGTTGGAATACCTGAAAATAGATAAAGCAGCAGGAACTAGGTCGTCAATTATCTTAGGTGAATTTTTAGATAAAATAAAAGAAAGAAATAAAACTATAAACTTGCCTCCCGCGAAAGACTCTATATCCAATTCCAATGAAGGTTTTTATATCAATCCGTTCTTTGCGTTCAAGTTATCATTCCCCGTTAATTTTGACCATGTAGTTGGGACTTCAAAAAGGAATGATTTTTGGAATATATATGTGTTTCTAATAGATGTTCTACCTCGTATCCATAAATCAAAAAAGAAAACTATTTCGTGGAAAATGATGCATACAATATTTTGCAATCGTAAAAGTTTGGCAAATTTTAAATATCATTTTAAAAAATACCTAACCGAAGTATTAGAGATTTATCCTCAGGCCAAGGGGAAAATAGACTTTGATTCAGATAGGGAGTACCTCATATTAAAATACGCTCCTCCTCCAGTGGAGATCCCCATCGATGATTTTTCTGAATAGAGAATTTTACTGCTGTAGTGGCCACCACGTGCTGGATGCTTATTGAACTAAATGGTTGGTACGTGCCTCATTTTAAAATCGGTAGTTCTTAATCCTAAAAAGTCCGGCTAGTAAAACCGTCCCAATTTGATTCCGAATGCGGGACTTGAACCGAGAAGGAAGGTAGAGCTAAAATAGCTGCGCTTGAGCGAAATTACTCTCAGGTATTCTTAGTGCTAACATACTGTGAGTGTGGATAGCCTATCTTATTGATTTTCTTGGAATTGTTAAGTCCGGCCCCGGGCACCATTTATACTTTCTCTTAAATCACTTCCTTTCTTCTCTCAGTTTATATTCATCTAAAATTAACCTCTGCTGTTCTCCCAAATACAAAACCCTTCTCTCAGTATTTTTCTTTTCTACATCGATATATCCATTCCTGTAATTTCAAAACATCTTAGCAGAAATCTAGTTCTTCCCTTTTTGTGCCGACTCCATTTCAGGGTACTGGTCTTTGAGGGCTGTATAAATAAACAGCTTTCCTTTTAAGTGTCTCTGTGACACTATGTGCTCATTCCAAACAACAACACCAGACAGACTGGTGTGGCTAAAACAGCAAGGAGCTTGCTGCAATGAGTACCACAAAATTCGATTTCTTAGTTTTTATTGGGCGCTTTCAGCCTTTTCATCTTGGCCACCTTGCTGTTATCGAGAGGGCTTTGGCTTTATCTGATCAAGTTATTGTTTTGTGCGGTTCGGCACATCAACCT
>JAKSCF010000175.1 GCA_022360735.1 Clostridia bacterium | reverse complement strand
TTGAGGAATTGGCTTATTAATCTTCACCGCCTTTATTTTTAAAAAACGTTCAATGAATAATGGTATATCCTTTTTTCTCTCTCTAAGAGGCGGCATTATGATGGGAATGACCGAAAGTCTGAAAAACAAATCCTCTCTAAACTTTCCATTTTGCACTTCTTTTAGTAAATCACGATTTGTAGCCGCTATAATCCTTACATTCACCTCAATATATTTATCACCGCCAACTCTTGTTATACAGCCCTCTTGCAAAACTCTCAGAAGTTTTATCTGCATATCAAGAGGCATCTCTCCTATTTCATCAAGAAATAAGGTACCTCCGTTTGCCAGCTCAAATTTACCCGGATTGCCCCCTTTTTTTGCTCCAGTAAAAGCGCCGTCAGCATAGCCAAAAAGCTCGCTTTCTATTAAGTTCTGAGGTATTGCACCACAATTAATAGCTACAAACCCCTTATCTCTTCGACTGCTGAAATTATGAATGGCCTGTGCCAGAATTTCCTTACCTGTACCGCTTTCTCCACTTATGAGTACGGTAGAAGGACTATTTGCGATGCTCTTTGAATGCTCTATAATCATCTTAATTTCTTTACTGGCTCCGATGATATCATCAAAGGTGTATCTCGCTCTCATTCCAGTATATTTGTTCACCAAATTATATACATTCTGAATATCCTTTAAAGACACTACCATTCCAATGACATTACTTTTTTCATCTTTTATTGGATATACATTCAAATTATATCTCTTATTCAAATTATTGCTTTTTAAAACAATTTCCTCATTTTGAAAATCTTTTCCTGATTTTATATGCTCAAAGATAACGTGCCAATTACTTAATACGCTTTCAACCGATTTATCTAATATATTTTTTCTCTCCATGTGGATCATTTTGCATGCTATTTTGTTGATGTTTTTGACAATACCTTTCTTATCCACTGCAAAAATTCCAAGAGAAACCGAGTCCATAATTGTATTCAGATATTGATACGTCTGAATAACTTCTTCATGGGCCAGCTCACTTTTGATCTGATTCTCAATAGAACGTACGGCAGCTACAACAAGCCCTAACGTATGAGGATGAACTTTATCACTATTTCCTGTTAAATTTAAAGTACCGATTATTTCTCCATTGATATTGTGAATAGGTGCCGCAGAGCAGGTCCATCTATGATATGCCGTTATAAAGTGCTCTTTTGCAGATATCTGTATGGGCATATTTTCCTTAATAGCAGTCCCCATAGCATTGGTCCCTATACTGCTTTCATCCATATAGGCACCAACTATCATATTCATATTTATGGCTGCATCCAGTATTGCTTTATCTCCAATTGTGCTTAAAATGCAGCCCTCTTTATCTGTCAGTACTATAAAAAAACCGGAATCCACTAATAAATCATAAAGTATTTTTAAAAATGGAGTGGCTATCCTCAAAAGCTCTTGATTATTTTTTATCTGTAAGGTTACTTCTTTTCTTGTAAGTATTTTTTTGGATACCACTCTATTTTTATCTACGCCATAATTTTTTGAACGCTCATGGGATCTTTTTATGATTTCATTATGGATTTCATTATTATAGCTTTTATTTTTAACTTCCATATATATACACCTCGTGCTATTATAATACATCTGTTTGATAATATTTTAACAAAATATGAAGAACTATTCAATTATTGTATTGTTAAATTTCTTTCTGAAACTGATGGGTTTGTCCCATCTTGTAAGCCAATAAAATGATTGATATTTCCTCTTGGGCCATTTCCCTTTTGTACATTTTTTCAAATTGTTTTACCAATCCTTCAGCATCAAATATTTTTTTAGGACGTCTTGTCCTGGATTTGTTAGGAATATCAGCTTGGTTTGGATCATAGGTTTGAGGTGTAATGGATTCGGCACTGATCTTTTTAAATATTTCTGCTGTATAGTATGCATCGTTAAATGCATCGTGAAGCGGTTTGTCCTGTGAGATATTCATTAATTTGATAGCCGTTTGCAGGCCGATATTTTTACCACGAGGGGTACGAAAATGTTTTGAGACATAGTCTTGAAGATTAATATATCGTCTGGGAATAAGATGATTGTTGAGTTTATGGAATGATACATTTCTGAACAATTCTGTTATATCCGCCATGCCCCACACGCATAAAATATTATCTTTGCTCTCTATAAATGTCACCAAATCTTTAAATACTTTTAAAAAAGGGGCGGCATCAAGAAGTTGATGGGTTGTAATGTTTGTAATTTTTTCTATAAAGGGGTGTACTTCTTTATAAATGGATGGCTGAACTAAAGCATCAAAAGTCGAAAGGGACTTATGAGATGCATCCATTTTTACCGCCCCTATTTGAATGATTTCAAGAGGACATTTTTGATATGTACTATCTTCTTTTTTATTTTTCTTACCTGAAGGTTGATTAAATTCTAAGTCAAATATAATATAATCCATTAATTCGATCCCCTATTCATCATTTATGTAAAAAACTTCCTTTAGAAGAATTAAGGCTAAAATAAACACTCATTAAGATAATTGTTATTTTTCGCATATATAAGTAGATTATTCTTTTTAAAAAAAGAGTAGACCCATACGATCTACTCTTTCTATCAGCTTTAATATATTAGTTATTGTGCTATTCCTCTAAACCCTCGGCCATTGCCTCTGCCTTTACCAAAACCAATGCCTAATCGTTCATTGCTGCCTCTGTTTTCTCCCGGAACAGTACAATTAGCCATTCTTTCTGTAATTAATGTCTTAAATGCTTCACCTTGTTCTTCTGTGATTTTTCCATCAGATACCATCTGATGGATTGAATCTATTTTTTGTTCCAACAATTCTTCCACAGTAAGATCAGAAGCGCACAGCATCCTACCGTTTCCTCTTCCAAAAGTAGTATTAGTTGTCTCCGTATCTGCGTCTGCTGCAAAAGCCACTCCAATACTACCTAAGACTAACACCGCCCCCAGTGTTAACGTTATAATTTTCTTTTTTACCATTTTAAGCATCTCCTTTTTTAGAATTTCTTTTTGGATAGGTTTATTATACGAATGGATTATGGCAGATTTGTGACTATCTATTGTTATAAATAGGAACAATACTATATTGCTACATTTATTTTTTGCTATTGAATTTATAAATTCCTTGGGGTATAGTATTTCTGAGTGCATTAAAATAAAGGAGATACTAAATTGGAATCAGTTATTCCACTGTTGGAACAACTGAACAGATTGAATTTTCAATAACGTCTTTCTTATGTTATGATGCTATAATAATTGACTTTGTCCTATACATCTTTTTATACCATCTTCTTAGAATGCCCTTTCATTCACTGTAAACCAGAATATGCAGACAATATAAAAATCTTATTCATCTCATTGATTTTTCAATCATTAAAAGCTTCAAAAATCGACAAAACAATCACTAAAAAGGCTTGTCGATTATTCCAAGTTCATGTAATATTTTATCAACGGCTCTTTTTTTCTAACAATAAGCCTGCTGCCACAGAGGTTGCCGGAATAGAAAGTATTAACCCTATACTGCCTGATAATGCTCTTATTATTTCAGTTGAGATGAGTTCAGTATTTAATATAATAATTAAAGGGGTATTCTTAGCTATCAGAAACAACAACAATGGAATGGAAGTCCCTGTATAAGCAAGAATCAATGTATTCGTCATAGTCCCCATTATATCCTTGCCTATATTCATTCCGGACTTTACCAGATTCATCATATCGGTATCCGGATTGTTTTCTTTAATCTCATTCATTGAAGATGCAATGGACATACTGACATCCATAACTGCTCCAAGGGTTCCTATAATAATACCTGCGAATAGTATTCCTGTAAAATCAAATGCTTTCTCATGTTCAACGAACATCAAAGAAGTCGCTTCATGGCTGCTAAGACCGGAATAGTGGGATAAATCTCCGATAATATAGGCCAGTACCCCTGCTGCTATAACCCCAAAACTAGTTCCTATGATAGTGGCTATGGATTTAGAACTTACCCCTAAGATAATGAATAATGTCAGAACCGTTACAATAATACATGATATAATGGCTGCAAGAATAGGACTATAGCCTTTTAAAATGAGCGGCAGCATAAATTTTATAATAATGATGATGGTAAGGATCAAACTGATAGCAGATTTTGCGCCTTGTTTTTTCCCAATTAATACCAATAATAAAAGAAAAATAATCACTAAATATAGTTCATATTTATCTCTTGCAAACCCTGAGAGTTCAATATCCGGCTTTTCTATACTTTGAGATGCATCTATCGTTAGGAGTACTTTATCGTTGATTTGATAGAGCATATTGTAATGATCACTATCATGGTAAATGTTTTCAATTATACAATATTTGTTTTTATATGTCCCTGTTAATATTTCTATTTTTAAATATTCCTCATCGTTGTCAAGCAGTTTTTCTATTACTTTACCTTTTTCTATGGTTTTCATATTTCCGATTTCGACACCGGTGTATTTAAAATCCAATACAAAGTCAACCAAAATAATGAGTGCAATCATAACTAAAAACCCAATAAGTATTTTTTTAATCATAAGGTATCCTCCACACATTTTTCTAAAGTAAAATTCATTTTTATATTTCAGCTAAGACCTCTCATGCTCTTTTAAAATGTATTCATGTGGAAAGAAAATATTACACCATGGATTCAAGATTGTGCATTAATAAAAAAACTTTTCATAGTTGAGACTATCGAAAAATAAATACAGGCGTATAAATATTCGTTTATGCATTCATTTTTCTAGTACTTTTTCGATAACCTGAACTTTTCATAGTTCTAAATGATTCAAATTATGCTGTGGTTCTTGTTTCTTTGTCCATGTAGTTGGAATGCCCATGATTCCAATGCAAAATCCATAATGAATCAATTTATTTATACTTTTGTGACCTTTTGATATAATATTACTATAAAAAATATTGGAGAAAGAATATGTTTGAACTATCTGTATTATTAGAATTATCCAGGAGTTTATTTAATAAGCTGGGTATTATTATTTTAATAGCTTTTTTATTATCTCGTTCTACAATCATTAAAAGGTATTTACTTAAATCTGAAATGTCGGTTAAAGACAAAATAACTTTTTCTGTCGTATTTGGCGGTTTAGGGATTATTGGAACTTATTCGGGAATCCATATCTATGATGCTATTGCAAATTCAAGATCTATCGGCGTTATTGTTGCCGGATTATTTGGAGGTCCTTTGATTGGAACAACGGCAGGTCTTATTGCAGGTATTCACAGAATCCTTATACCCATGGGAAGGTTTACAGCTTTGGCCTGTGGTATATCGACTATTATTGGAGGTATTATTGCAGGATACGCCAAAAAGTACATTGATAATAAACCTCACAAATGGATTTATGGGATTGGTCTTACTGTCATTATCGAGGCCATCCAAATGGTTATCATTTTATTAATCTCTAAACCCTTTGACCAGGCCTTGCTTCTGGTAAAAATCATTTTTTTTCCTATGGCATTTATCAATTCTTTCGGAACAGGTGTCTTTTTATTACTCATCCAACAAATATTCGAGGAAAATGAAAGAGCTGCTGCAGTGAAAGCTCAGTTAGCCTTAAATATTGCTACTAAAACCCTGCCTATTTTAAGGCAAGGATTGAATGAACAATCTGCCAAAGATGCTGCCCAAATCATTTATGAAACAACCAATTTTAGTGCGGTTTCTTTTTCAGATACTAAAATCGTATTAGCCTTTATAGGAGAAGGCAGCGACCATCATAAAGCAGGTAATCCCATCAATACCGAGATCACACGGAAGGTCATTAAATCCAATCAATATATCATTGCACAAGAAAAATCAGAAATTGAGTGTGGTGAAAAATCATGTGTTTTGAAGTCTGCTATTATTGTCCCTCTTAATATGAACGATCAAGTAGCGGGCACCTTGAAGCTATATAAAACCACTGAAAACAGTATTACCTCTTCCGATATTGAGCTTACGAAAGGACTGGGCCACTTGTTTTCCACCCAGTTGGAATTAAGTAAGATTACTTATCAAGAAGAACTGTTGGTAAAGACTGAATTAAGAATGCTTCAGGCTCAAATCCAACCCCATTTTTTATTTAACGCTTTAAATACCATTATAGGCTTTTGTAGAACCGACGCTCTAAAGGCAAGAGATTTGTTATTGAAATTAAGCCACTATTTACGGACAAGCTTTAAGACCAATGAATCTTTTATCCCCCTTAATCAAGAGTTTGAACACATCGAAAGCTATCTTTCAATTGAAGAAGCTCGGTTTTCAGAAAGATTAAAGGTTATCTATCATATTGACAGCAATATTCAATGTATGGTACCCCCTATGATTCTTCAACCAATTGTAGAAAATGCGCTCAAGCATGGTTTGATGCCCGCCAATTCGGAAGGCGTATTGACTATAGAGGCTAAAGAAGGTTCTAAATATGTCATAATAAAAATATCTGATAATGGACTGGGCATGACAAATAAGCAGCTTAATAGTCTATATGATAAAGATTGTAAAGAGCACGGTATCGGGATTAATAATGTAAACGATAGACTGATGAGTATATACGGCACTTCTTTAGATATCCAGAGTGCGTTAGGAAAGGGTACATCTGTTACCATTACTATACCCAAACAGGAGGATTGATCCATGATTAGGATAATGATTGTAGACGATGAAAAAGTCGCCCTAGATGAGCTTAAGTTTATACTGAGTGCTTATGAGGACATTCATGTTATAGGTGCTTTTACCGACCCGAGAAAAGCTTTGGAAACCATTCTAATAACCGATGTAGACGTGGTTTTTTTAGATATTTCAATGCCTGAAATTGATGGATTTATGATAGCCGAAGCCATATTAAAGTT
>JAKSCF010000090.1 GCA_022360735.1 Clostridia bacterium | reverse complement strand
TTATGATACACCGATTATTGGATATGGTACCCAAAATATTAATACCTTAAGATTATGGAAAAGTGAAGCAATACACCCATTTAATTTTAAGTATTTTAATGAGCAAAAATATGATATGTCTGTTATGGAAAAGAATCGAGCAGAAGATATATGCAGAGTTTTATATCCTAATGATTCAAATAGAGAAGGCAAACTACTTCGTCTTAGACAGCAGTACTTTTTTGTATCAGCATCTGTAAAAGATCTCATTAGAAATTTTAAAAAGGGCCATGGCTCAAATTTTGAAAAATTTCCGGAATATCATGTTATTCAGCTCAATGATACACATCCCGTAGTGGCTATTCCTGAATTCATGAGAATATTAATGGATGAAGAGGGACTGGGATGGGACGATGCTTGGGAGATTGCAAGAAAAACATTTGCATACACCAACCATACGATTATGGCAGAAGCTTTAGAAAAATGGGATATCGATATTTTTAGACATTTATTACCCAGAGTATATGAAATCATCGAAGCCATTGATCATAGATTTGTATGCTTATTACAAGATAAGGGTTATAATGACGACAAAATTAATGATATGAAAATTATTCTGCACCATAATATTCATATGGCTAGACTGGCTATATATGGAAGCTATTCGATTAATGGCGTGGCCCATCTGCACACAGAAATTATAAAGCATAGAGAACTAAAACACTGGTATGAATTGTATCCTGACCATTTTAATAATATTACCAATGGCGTTACGCCTAGAAGGTGGATGCTTTTAAGCAATACTGAATTGGCCAACTTTATTTCCAAATTATTAGGAAACAGAGATTGGATCACGCATCTTGACCGACTAAAAGAATTGGAAAAGTATCAAAATGATGAAGCCGTTCTCAATCAATTTATGCAGATCAAACATAATCGAAAAGTAGAACTGGCTGATTATATAAGAAGAATGGAGAATATAGATATAAATCCAAATGGGTTATTCGACATTCAAATAAAAAGGCTTCACGAATATAAAAGGCAGCTGTTAAATGCATTACACATTGTATATCTGTACTTTAAAATAAAGGATAATCCTAATCTGGACATTGTTCCACGGACCTTTATCTTTGGTGCCAAAGCGGCACCCGGGTATGAACGTGCAAAGGCAATTATTAAATATATAAACGAAATTGCAAGAGTTATAAACTCAGATGATGAGGTAAATGACAAAATAAGAGTAGTCTTTGTTCAAAACTATAATGTTTCATACGCTCAAAAACTATTTCCGGCTGCAGACATTTCAGAACAGATATCCACTGCTGGAAAAGAAGCATCAGGAACAGGTAACATGAAATTTATGTTAAATGGAACGCCGACTGTCGGGACTTTTGATGGTGCTAATGTGGAAATAGTAGAAGAAGCCGGATGGGACAATAACTATATTTTCGGGGCTACAGTGGAAGAATTAGAGAAAAATCAAAATCATTATGACCCCAGATACTATTATGAAAGTATTCCCGGTCTTAGAAGAGTGGTAGACGCCTTGATAGATGGTACATTTAAAGATGGAGAAACCGGTATGTTCAGAGAACTATATGAAGCCCTCATATATGGTCGTCATTGGCACCCGGCAGATCATTACTTTGTACTTAAGGATTTTGAGAGCTATATCCATATACAAGAAAAAATTGAGAATGAATATAGAGACACATTAGGATGGGCTAAAAAGTGTTGGCTTAACTTATCCAATGGCGGGAAATTCAGCAGTGATAGATCCATACATGATTATGCAAAAACAATTTGGCATATTCAGAGTACACCGGTTAAAGGTTAAGTATCAATTGAATACATATGTATAAATATTCTTTTTCATATGATTTATACATCTGTATTCAATTTTTTTTGTGTTCTTTTTTATTCACCTCTTTAATGCATTATAAGATAAAAGATAATGTAAAAATGCCGATATAAATTATATATGAATAACAATACAAGGAGGTGATAATGTGAAGATATTAAGCAGTGAAATACATATGGATAGCAAACACTTAATGACACAAAGAACAGAAGAAAATGAGTCATTAAAATTTTGGACGATAGAACCAGGTTCCAATAATAATGTTATAAAAGAAATAGATACTATTGAAATTTCTGAAGAAGCTCGAATTGCCCATCAACGAGAAATGGATTTGAATAAAGCAGAAAAAAAAGAGGCAATAAAATTTGAGATGAGTGAACAAGATAAACAAAAAATATTGCTATTAGAAAAATTTATGGAGAAGCTAACCGGTAAAAAAATTAAATTTCAATATATCAAAAAAATTACTTTTAATCATTACCAAAATGCAGAAATAACTAAAGATAATAAATTAAGCCAACAACAAGGATGGGGGCTGGAATACAATTATTCAAGATATTATAATGAACAGGAAAAAATGTCATTTAGAGCACGTGGATGCATTAAAACACAAGATGGGCAATCAATAGATATTTCACTTCAACTGAATATGAGCAGACATTTTGCTTCATATTCAGGTGTTCAAATAAAAGCAGGAGATGAACTGATAGACCCTATTGTTATTAATCTTGATGGAGCCGGACTATCTTTAACTCAAAAGAAATATATATTTGATTTAGATACCGATGGAAAAGAAGATCAAATTTCATTCGTTAATTCAGGAAGTGGTCTTTTAGCACTTGACTTAAATAACGACGGGATTATTAATAATGGCGGCGAATTATTTGGCCCCAATACTGGAGACGGATTTAATGAGTTAAGAGTGTACGATGCGGATCAGAATGGCTGGATAGATGAAAACGACCCTATTTTTGATCAACTCAAGATATGGATTAAAGATGAAAATGATGAGGATCGGCTATTAGCAATAGGAAAAAAAGGAATAGGTGCTATATACTTAGGAAATATTGAAACTCCATTTGCCATGAAAGACGGAAAAAATAATACATTAGGTCAGATGAAATCATCCAGCTTTTTTTTGAATGAAAATGGCCAAGCAGGAACAGTCCATCAAATAGATCTTGCCATATAAGGCCTATGATAAGTTTAAAGAATAAATATTATTTTTTGGAGCAGCTTCTAAAATGTAGCTGCTTTTATCTATTTCTTTTACTTTTTTCTTTATCGTTGACATATATTGTGCTAATTTTTCCGGAGAACTAAAATAATTAAGAGGTCCAAAAATACCGGCAATTGAAATAGTGGTTAGATTGAATTGTTTCAAAGCTTTGTTTCTATCCCTGGCTAAAATATAGCCTCTATTTTGATCTTCGGTATTAAAGTAATTTTTAATCTTTTTATTGTAAAAATCAATGATTTGCTGACAGATTTTTTTACCTTCTTCATAGTTACATTCAATAATTGCGATAAAATCATCGCCGCCTATGTGTCCAATAAAATGAGTAAACCTGTGCTCTCCCTTTATACATGTCATAATTGTATCTTTCGTCATTTGGATAACATGATCTCCTTTTTCAAAGCCGTATACGTCATTGTAAGCTTTGAAATTGTCTAAATCAATATATAAAACAACATTGGGACTGTTTGTATCAATAGCATAGCTTAATGCTTTGTTAATGAGTGTATTTCCGGGCAAACCTGTGAGAGGGTTTAACTCTAAAGCCGTGTTGCGTTCCATTTCTAAAAACTGCCTTAATAGCTCTATAACTGAAACGATACCCCAGTATTTCAGTCCCTTAGTAATAATGATGTTATCATAAATCTTTGAAGGATGTCTGGACATAGCTAATTCAGCAACGATATTGATAGGCGTAAAATAATCTACAGTCAGACAATTATGATCCATTACTTTGCTTACGGGCTTTCGCGCATATAATGAATAACCATACTGACCTGATAAAGTGGCATCCAAGTGATTTTTCATAATCAAGCCTATCACCTCATCTTGATTTAAGATGCAGGTACCTTCAACATTATTTTTTTCTAAAAATTCCTTAACTTCTAAACAGCTATGGTTGATATCAAAAGGTGCTATGACATTAGAAATTTCACCGATATATTTTTCTGTATGATAAAAATATGAGGCATTAGGTTTATTTTTAACCATGATTAAGTTTTTGATTTCAGCGGGAATGTTTTTAAGTTGTTTAGAGGGTGTAGAAATAAAATAACCTTGAGCAGCGTGTACACCCAGATCAATTAATGTTTCCAATTCTCCCTTTGTTTCAATGCCTTCTGCGATTAGCTTAGTGTTTGTAAGATTAGATAAAATAACAAAGGAACTGATAATGGCTTGATTAAATGGCTCTTTATCAATATCACGAACAATATCCATATCAATTTTGATATAGTAGGGTTTAATTTTAGATAAAGCAGAAAAATTGGAGTAGCCTGCACCGGTGTCATCAATAGCTATTTTATAGCCTTGATTTTTATAATGTTTTATAGTGCTTTCAAAATCACTGTAATTGGACATAGCTGACCGCTCAGTGATCTCAAATACAATTTGTTCCGGATTGAGATGATGCTTAATCAAATAATTTTTAGTAAAACCTTCTTGAAATTCCTCATCATGAATAATATTAGGTTCAACATTAAGAAACAATAATTCTTTAAGCTTGAGAGTGCTGGCTTTACTAATAGCGCTTTTTCTAAAAATTGTCTCTAACTCCCAAAGCTTGTCCTGATTTTTTGCAGCCTCTAAAAGATGAATAGGAGAATAAAGCGAGCTTTCTTCAGGGCCCCTGCTTAAAGCTTCGTAGCCTAGAATTTCACCGCTTTTTAAATTGACAATAGGCTGAAAAAGAGTGTGTATGAGTTCTTTTTCAATAATTTCATTTAACTCAAAATCACTATTCATAATCAATTCTCCTATATAGAAATATTTGTCAATATAAACATATCACCTGCAAGTTAATTTTTTGTTAAGGATAGGTTAATACATTTTAACTATTTTTCACCATTCAGCAACTGCTAATTACAATATTTGATATTAAAAATTAAAATGCAAAAGTCGATTTTACTCAGGGTGATTTATATGATAAAATGGAAAAAAATGCTGAAAGAAAATATTATTTTATGAGGTAAACAATGAATAGTTGCATCGCAAGGCAGCCAATTTTTAATAAAGATAAAACCGTATTTGGGTATGAACTTTTGTATAGAGAAAAAGGCATAGATGACTATACGGAGATAGATGGCGATAAGGCTACTTTAAACGTCATGAAAGATAGTTTTTTATCAGTAGGTATGGAGACGCTTACAGGCAATAAAAAAGCATTTGTTAACTTTACGGAACGCCTAATTACTGAAGAAATTGCCTCCTTGTTTTCCAATGAGCATATGGTCATAGAACTCTTAGAGACCATTGAGCCTAGCGAAGAAGTGGTTGCAGCGTGTAAAAATTTGAAAAAAGCAGGTTATCCAATCGTATTGGATGATTTTGTTCTTAGAGATGATTATGAGCCATTAATACTATTAGCAGATATTATTAAATTAGATTTTTTAAATACACCAATAAAAGAAAATAAAGAAATCATAAAGAAATATGGCGATATGGGAATTAAATTTCTTGCTGAAAAGATAGAAACCATAGAGGATTTTAATTTGGCAATTGATTTAGGGTGTACATATTTTCAAGGTTATTTTTTTGCAAAACCTGAAGTTTTACCATCTCGCACTATTTTGCCATATAAATTAAGCTATTTAAGATTAATCAATGCGATGTATGAAGAAGACCCTGACTTTGATGAAATTGCAGAAATCATTGAACACGATGTATCATTTTCATATGAAGTATTAAAGCTGGTAAATTCGGCGGCATTCTATAAACGAAATACAATTCATTCCATAAAGCAAGCCATTGTATTTATGGGAATCGAAGGTATAAAAAAATGGGTATATTTAGCTGTCTCAAAAAAAGTAACCGGCAATAAAAAGCCAAATGAAATCATTAATTACAGCATGATTCGACTAAAATTTATGGAACAGATGGCAGAGCGGCTGGGAGAAAACAAGAGGAAGTCAGAATACATAACGGTAGGTATGCTGTCCCTGATGGATGCCTTGATGGATATGGAAATGACCGCTATACTCCAAGCCATTCACTTATCTGAAGATATAAAAAATACACTGATGGGAAACAACCCAAAAGATAAAATGAGTATAGCTTATCAATTGATTTTAAAGTATGAGCGTGGAGACATAGACCAATTATCTCATCTATGTAGCCTCTTGCAACTTGAAATTGATGAGGTATCACAAATGTATTATCATGCACTGGATTGGCTTAATGGTATTTTGGATAGTAATAATTAACATAGAACTGAAAGGAATCTAATGACAGAAATGAAAATTTGGGAAGATTATTATCATATTTTACAAGTTCATCATGATGCAGAACACGAAGTGATAGAAGGCGCATATCGCAGATTATGCAAAAAATATCATCCGGATATTAATTGTAATGCTCATGCCGAATCAAAAATCAAACAAATTAATGCTGCTTATGAAGTCTTAAAGGATAAAGAAAAAAGAAAAGACTATCACAAACAATGGCTAAAAAATAATAAATCTACGCCTTTGTCATCCAATACATGGAAAAATGGCTTTGGGCAGCCTGTTGACGATGCTGCTCAGAAAATTTTAAATACGTATATACAAGCTTTATCCAATAAAAATTTTGTAAGAGCTTATGAAATGTTATCCAACTATAATCAAAAAAAAGTGACCAAAGAAGACTTTGTTGAATGGCAAGAAGCCGTATCAAAACTTTATGCCATAGGACATTTTGAAACCAAAGTCTTTAAAGTACATTCTGATATTTCTCTTAAGCATGTAGCTTGTAAAAAGGCCATTGAATTTGAAATACGTATGTCTGAGAAAAATGTACAAAACGGTAAAATATCCAAATATCAGTTTACCAAAACGACTATTAATGAAAATGGCAATTGGAAAATACTATTGGAGTATGATGATTTAAAATTATTGATCAATAAATTTAAATACCTATATCATATGAATACTCAATCTTCCGAAATAGAGCAGCTATCAAAATTGCAAATCAAGAAAAATGAGTTGACCGGGTTACTCAATCAAAAAGGACTGTTAGAAGAACTGGAAAAAGAGAAAAACAGATTTCTTAGGTATCGAAATACTTTTTCAATTGCTGTATTATCCTTAAGATTTCCACCAAAAGATGAAATGGTTTTTGTAAAAAAAGATATCATAAAATATGCAGCATATACCATCCAACAATATATAAGAAATACTGACATAGTAGCCAATATTACCAACGATTCCTTTGCTATTATATTAACAGAGACCAATTATGAAAGTGCCAAAATTGCTGCAGAAAATGTGTGTAAAATATTGAAAGACAATTTTATAACTTATTACAACTATAAAGTGGTCATACGTACAGGGATACAGGAGCATTCCGGAAGAGATGAGGTAGAAACTTTAAAAACAGCCTGTTATTTTGCCGGGGTAGAAAGTCATGATCAAAATGAAGGTTATGAGGATGTAAGACTGGAAATGTAAAAGGGGTGACGGTATGACAAATTCAATTCCCAGAATTCCAGTATCAGTGGGTTATAATCAGCTTAAAAATGAAGCCATGAAAGATTTAATGGACATATTAAAGGGAACGCAGAATGTGCCCTTAAAAAATACTGCGCAAATAAAAAGTAATGAAACAAGAAATAATGCATTAGAAAGTAACTATGGAAAAGATAGCACTCAAGCACCTGTTAAACACCAGCAGGTACCCAATAAAGATGTTTTGATTCAAACTTTAAAACAAATAGTAGAAGGTTATCAGATTAATGATCAAGGGAACCTTTTTTTGAAAACCAATAATATTCCTAAAGAATTACTGGATCAGCATGACAAAACCATAGAATTCAAAGGGGAATTTTTTAATTTTTTGAGGAACATAATACAGCAGCATTCAGGCAGCAAAACTATTGAAAATGCGGTAGCAGATGTGTTGCGAGCGTATGTAGCATTGACTTCAAAAACAAAGCATGAAAATAGAATAGCAGAAAACATGGATCAATTGATTCAATTATTGTCTTCTAAAAAAAGTGATTCACCTAGCTTACAAATCAATGAATTAAAGCAGCTTTTACAAGAAAATCAGTCTGGAAATGAGCTGAAAAATTTATTGCCTCTGTTAAAAGAAATGGCTGGACAATATTCTAAAGAACCTAAAATCATGGCTGTTATGAATAAAATAGCAGAATCTTATGGGAAAATACAAGCTTTAGAAGATCAAGGATTTTCCTTACACAAATCCTTGAAGCATTTACTGGAGCAGCTGCCCGACTCGAAATTTGCAGCCCATTTTAAAGAGTGGGACAATAAGTTTGAACAGTTGTTTTCCTTACAAGAAAATCAAGGTCAGAATGATCTGTCCCAACAACCCAAAACCGTTATGGATAAGATTATTGCCATGTTTATAAAAACAGGAACCATTGAAGATGGTGCAGACAACGAAAAATTAATGGAATGGCTGACATCTCAATTTGACAAAGATACTATGATAGAATCCTCTGAGTCGAAAAATACTTTAGAAAAAATACTATCAAAATTAATGGACAAGTCACAGCAGTTATCGGATAAAGAAGGAGTGAATACGCTGACGGAAACTTTCTTAAAGGGAATGACGGCCTCTCAAGCCGATAAACATCCTTTACTCCATTTTCTTTTACCTATAAAGTTTGAAGATGTTCAAGCGATGGGAGAAATTTGGATTGATCCTAATGATCAGAAAGATGGAGAAGACGGTAACCATGATAAAAGCAGCACCCATATGTTTTTAACTTTAAATGTAGAACAGGTAGGGAGTTTTGAGTTGGATATATTGCTTTCAGGAAAATCCATCGATATTCAATTGTATTGTCCTCCATCTATTATCCATCAGTTTTCCGACTCAGGTCATCAAATATCTCAAATCGTTCAACGATCCGGATTACGCCTCAATACATTTGATATGACTTTAGCAAAAAAAAATCGCCGGCTGAATGAAATATTTCCTGATAGTTTTGAAAAGAGGATGGGTGTTAATGTTAAAGCATAATATAAATCGGGATATAAACTATAAAAGAAAAGATATGAAAAATGCTGTGGCCCTTGCCTACGATAAAGATAAAGACCAATCACCGGTAGTAGTAGCAAGCGGTGCAGGCCATATTGCCCAACGCATTATTGAAGTCGCTCAGGAATCCGGTGTACCGATTTATGAGGATGAGACAGCAGCTGCTCTTTTATCACAGCTGGAGCTGGGTGAAGAAATTCCGGTAGAATTATACGAAGTAGTAGCAGAAATATTCGCCTACATACTCAAAAAAACCACCAACCATAACCCGTAGGGGCGTATTGCATACGTCTTCTAATGTGTTTTGAACTTAAAAAAGGGCGTATACAATACGCCCCTATGTTTTCATCAATCCAATCTGTAGGGTTGGGTCGCCGTGCCCAACCTTTTTTTTAACATTATAAATTACATCTTTTCTTTTTCGTCTTTGATTAACTCCGTAATAGAAGTAGCCAATCCGGCAATATTCTGAATTTCAGAAGGAATAATGATCTTAGTCGCTTTACCATCTGCCGCTTTCGTAAATGCTTCTAAGCTCTTAAGGGTAATAACCGCTTGGTCAGGGTTAGCTTCTTTAAGCATTTTTAGACCTTCTGCAGTGGCGTTTTGAACCTTCAGAATGGCCTCTGCTCTACCTTCGGCTTCCTTAATGGCAGCTTCCTTGGCAGCTTCTGCTTTAAGAATCTCAGATTCTTTTTGACCCTCAGCAACCAAAACAGCAGATTTTTTCTCACCTTCAGCTCTTAAAATGGCTTCTCTACGTTCACGCTCAGCACGCATTTGTTTTTCCATAGCTTCTTGAATATCGGCAGGAGGAATAATGTTTTTAACTTCAACACGATTGATTTTAATCCCCCAAGGGTCTGTGGCCTCATCTAAGATACTTCTCATCTTTGTATTGATGATATCTCTGCTGGTTAGCGTTTCATCCAGCTCTAACTCACCGATAATATTTCTTAGCGTAGTAGCGGTTAGATTTTCTATAGCTGAAATAGGGTTATCAACACCATAAGCGTATAGCTTAGGGTCTGTGATTTGATAATAAACAACGGTATCGATTTGCATGGTAACATTATCTTTTGTTATAACCGGCTGTGGCGGAAAGTCTACCACACGTTCCTTTAAAGAAACCTTTTTAGCAATTCTATCAATGAGGGGAACCTTTACATGAAGTCCAACCGCCCATGTAGTTTGATAAGCACCTAATCTTTCCATAACATATGCTTGTGCTTGAGGGACAATTCGAATATTGGTTACTATCAAAACGATAGCGATGACGATTAGTATTATAATAACGATAGACATAAGTATACCATCTCCTTTGTAATAAATTTAATATGATATGTTAATTCAACATCTTAATCTGCTAAAGGTTCAACAATTACTTTAACACCTTCAATTTTTATAATCGTAACCTTTGAATGACGTGCTATAAGTTGATTATCAACAGATTTAGCAGTCCAAACCTGACCTAAAACTTTTACTAATCCTGTTTCATATGGTCTAATATCTTCTGTAACAATACCCATTTCTCCAATCAAAGAGTCAATATTGGTTTTTTCAGCGCCAACTTTTAGCTTTTGATTGAAAAATGGACGAGTAAAATAAATTAACACAGCAGAAGCAATTAAGAAAACAAAAATTTGCCAAACCAAAGAAAAGCCAAGGATGGCAGCAACCATTGCGACCAAAGCACCTGCTGCGAACCAGATGGTTGTTAAACCTAATGTAAAAGCCTCTATAAGGGCAAATATAACTGCAAGACCAATCCATAAATGTGTAAAGGTTAATTCATATCCAAATATCTTGATTTCCCCCCTTCATATGATGTCAAATGTCTCTTAGTATAATATATCAATAAATAATATAACATACAATCTTTTTAGTTAGTTTATCCATTTTATGCTTCAATATGACTCATTGAAAGTTTATATAATAAATACCCAACCATGGCAAAATAAAACAAATATTGACAAATAAAATATGGAAATGATAAAATTTATATTAGTATTTACAAAGGTTAATTCCTCTTCTTTAATAATTATTAATAATCATGTGAAATCAATGCAAATTCATATGGATATTAGTAATATAAAGTTTTTAAGGGGTCATAAAGGAGGATCAATTAATGAAGAAAAGAAGGATTAAAAAATTTATTGTAGGTTTATTAACTTTTTTATTATTATCCAGTTCAATAGCATTTTCTCAAGGATCAGAAGACAATGGAAATAATTATCCTTTTAGCGATATTCAAAACCATTGGGCAAAAAATAGGATTATTAAAAAATATGAACAGAAAATGGTTAAAGGATATCCAACAGGAGAATTCAAACCGGACAATTATTTAACCAGAGGCGAGCTGATAACCTTAATCAATCGACACTTTGGACTAACCTCAGTATCCCAGGATAATTATTCAGATATTCAAAATGAAGATTGGTTTAAAGATGAAGCTGCAAAGGCAAAATACTATGATTACATAGAAGACAACAAAGTAAGAGGTAAAGAAAGTGCAACTCGACTCGATGTTATGACTTTATTATCCAGTCTAATGGATATAGAGAAAGAAGATTTGAACAATAATTTTAACGATATGCAAGGGCTGACTCAAGACCAGCAAGCAATCATAGGGTCGTTTTTAGAGCTTGGTTATATCAATGGTTATGAAGATGGATCCTTTAAGCCTAATGAACCCATCAATAGAGCAGAGATGATTACCATAACCGATAGAGTTTTAGGATATATAATAAAGAATCAAGAAGATGTGAAAGATATACCGGAAGATGCAACCGTGACCATTATAGGTAATGACATTACATTAGAGGGAAAAAACATAAAAAGTTTATATATAAGCCCAGGTGCAACAGGAAATATTACCGTAAGAGGTACTATAATAGAAAAAGAATTAAAGATTGCATCAGAGGGTAAGAAATCTAATGTTACCTTGGATAATATCAAAACAAAAAAAGTACAAATTGACCCAAAATCAAAAGGATCAGATATTATCATAAAAGGTAAAAACAGCAAAATTGATATATTAGTTGTAAAAAGTGATGCAAATATAAAAGGAGCAGATGGAGATAACATTCAATTCAATGATATTATTATCAAAGATAGTCTGCCAACTTTTAGCAATATCAAAAAGAAAAAGGATAAAGATGATAATGATGATAAACCCGAAGATAATATACCGCCTGAAATCGAAGGTATACTTACTGTTTCGGATGAAGCAATCACTTCCCTTAAGCTTAGCTGGACAAAAGCATCTGATAATCGCTCTGCCAAAAGTGATTTACAGTACCAAGTGTATTATGCACTAAATGATAATATCAGAACAATAGGTGCAATAGAAGAAAATGGGATACCTGTAGGAATTTACGAAACAGATATAAATGCCAAAACTATTACTGGGCTGACTGCTGATACAACCTATTACTTCAATATAATCGTAAAAGATAAAGCAGGGAATAAAAGCGCATATACAAGTGTCGGTGGCACTACCCATAAAGCACAAGATACAATCAGCCCAACTTTAACAGACAACGGATTGTACCCTGACAATAATGCCAGTCATAATAGCATACGAATAAGATGGGAAAAAGCCGCAGATAATGAGACCGTACAAGAGAAACTAGTTTATAGGGTCTACTATTCTCAAAGCAATAATATTAGAACCGTAGGTGCAATAGAAAGAAATGGAACCCCTGTTGGAGACTATGAAGCAGATATACAAGAAAAAAACATAACAGGATTGTCCCCTAATACAAACTATTTGTTTAATGTAATCGTAAAAGATGAAGCCGGTAACAAAACAGCGTATTGGTGTGTTATGGGAACTACATTAATGATTTTCTAAGTATTACATTGTTTTTTTAATTCGTTTAATTTATCTTGGAGGAATTTAATATTGGCCTGGTTATTATTAAGAATCTGACAAAATACATCTGCAATAAAGTCATCATAGACAAGTATATCGTTATAGAATGCAGTCCCAACATCTGAAAGTAAGAGCTCATAGCTATGTCCGCTTTTGTCTAAAGGATTCTTGATAATTAAATGATATTTTTCAAGATTCTTTATAATTTTAGTAACAGCAGCTCTGGATACAGAAGTAAGACTTGCCATTTCTGAGGGCTTAATAGGCTGGTTTAAATATATGATATCTAAATAAACCACTGCTTTGTGATTTAAGGCATCAAATTTGTATTTTTTCATCAGCTTATTTAAGTTTTTGTTTTGGTAATACGAATTATAAAAGATCATTTCTTTAATTAAAGTATGAATATTCATTTCAAACCTTCCTCTTAATTCTAAGCGTTAATATATTATAGCAATTGATTAAAAAGGGTTCAATTATAATCGTTCATTTCTGTGAGAAAACAGTTGATAATTACTGCTTCAGAAAGTTTGGGTTTGCTCAGAGATCGTAATTGTTTCATGATGTTGCTGTATTTTAAATTCACTGGTATAATGTATATGATAAAGGTGCTAGACTATTTAAATTCATTTAGCTGGTATATAGGAAACAAACCAAGGGAGGAAAATATGAAAAAAATATTGACAATTTTATTATGCTTAACGCTGTTAATAAGCATGACTGCTTGCTCTGGGAAGGATATGACTCAAGGCAAAGCACCTGAAGAGATTTTGGAAGAAGCCATAACAAAAGCTGCTGAATGGGAAAACTATGAAATGGCATTAGAGACCCATATGATAATGGATATACCGCCTCAAGGTGAAATAGAAATGAATATGACAGGCGTAGGGGTTGCATTTATCAAGCCGTTAAAAATGCACATGACAATGAGTATGCATATGCCTCAAATGGAAGAATCACAAAATATTGAACAGTACATTGTCCAAGAAGAAGAGACTTTTAGTATTTACCAGAACTACGAAGGACAATGGTATAAGAACGTCATGGAAGGTGAAGGCATAGAAGAATTAATGTCCGTTGATCCAATGGAAAGCATTCAATTATTTGTGAAACATATTAAGAGTGCTGAAATCGTAGAAGAAGAAAAAATAAACGATAAAGATGCTGTAAGAATAGATGTTACTGTTTCATTTGATATGTATAAAGAACTCATGGAAACCAACGGCTCTTTGGATATGAGTGCCATGTTTGGAATGGATGTCTTTGAAATGTTAGGCAGCATGGGAGACTTAACCTATTCCATCTGGGTTGAAAAAGAATCTTTAAATGTTGTTAAATATCATATGAACTTAAGTGAGGCCATGAATAAAATGGCTGAAGCCATGCAAGAGATTGAAGAGGTTCCCCAAGAACTGATAGATGTTTATCAAACTTCTCAGATGGAAATGTCAGTCACCCTTTCCAACCAAAACAATGTAGAAGATTTTGAAATACCTGAAGAAGCTTTGAATGCTGAAGAAATACCTTTTATAAACTAAGGATTTAAAAAAAATGAATTGCTGAAACATTGATACGGAAAGGAAGAATACGCCCTTTCCGTATTTTAAAATAAGTTAACAAAGTTGATGGATGATGTATAACCTTTTATCCCTTCTGTTTTTATAATAGAAGAAAAAGCGGGTGGTATAGTGATAAGGGAGATCAAGAAGAAGAAGTTCCTATTGGATAATAGGAGACCTTTTTCCAAAGCAATTGAAGATTACATGAAAGAAGTATGGCTGTCTGAGTGGATATATACTTCTAACCGATTAAGCGGAAGTGAATTGACATTAAATGATTCGCTAACCATATTAAAGGATCAATATATTTTGAGCAAAACCATAGAAGACCATTTGACCATCAGAAATCATGAAGAAGCCATCAACTATGTTAATAAAATCATTGCTTTAAGAGAATCACTAAGTATTGAGAAAATTTGGACCTTACATAATCTATTGGTATTAGAAGAAGAGGAACATTATAGAGAAAATAACCCTGTCCTTCAACATATGCAATATGTGCCGCCACACTTTAAAGACATCCCAAATTTGATGGATACCCTGTTAAGATGGTATCGTACTCAGACCAAAGAAATGAACCCAGTTTTAAGAGGCGTTTTAATGCATCATAAATTAATAGAAATTTACCCTTTTAGTCATAATACAGAAAAAACAGCCAGAGCACTACTAAATTATGAGCTGTTGAGATCAGGGCTGCCGCCAATCGATTTTGAAATGGCTGACGATGCGTATTTTAAACTGATAGCAAGGTATTTAAAAAAACAAGACCATTCAGAATTTTATGAGGCCATCTGCAAAAAAGTATACTTGAGACTGGAATTATTTTTAAGATTAACGGATAACGATAACTGAAGACTAAGTTAATAGAGGGATAACAAATGCTGCCACAATTTATGATTTATAATATACAAGAACCTTTTACCATGCAGATAGAGCGTGTAGGCTTTCATAAGAGTCATTGGCATGACAATGCTTTTGAATTTATTTTAGTCCTTAAAGGAGCCATCAATGCTTCTCTAAGCAGTGAAAAATATGTCATGAAAGAAAATGATTTACTCATTGTGTCTGCAGAAGATGTTCATAGCTTTTCAAAGATTGAAGAAGATAATATTGTCTTGTTTTTTCAGATCAACTGTGAATACTTTCAAAATGTATTTCCAAACATTATGCAGTGGATTTTATTTGCTAATCCCATTAGCGGAGAATCTGAAAATGATCACCTCAAAACACTTCGATATTATTTGGCAAAACTGTTCTATAGCTTACCGGAGTCGGACAATCCATTAAAAGAGCTGATACCTTTTCTTTCGTACTGTGAAAGGAATCTCCAATCGACCCATATGATTGAGAAAAAAGATGATATCACAGAAAAGCAAATGGAATTATTTTATGAAATAGATGATTATGTCTACACACATTTTACAGAACAGATTGATTTAACCAATATATCAGAATCACTGAACTATAATAAATATTATTTTTCTAACCTAATTAAAACCATAACGGGCATGAATTTTTTGGAGTACCTCAACCATGTTCGTGTATTAGCAGCTGAAAGGTTTTTAATATCTACTGATAAGAAAATCTCTGAAATCGCTTATGATTGCGGGTTTTCAGATATCCGTTCATTAAATCGGTATTTTAAAAAATGGTATTCATGTACGCCCAATGAATATAAAAAATTGAACAATAAACTATCTGCTCTTAAAGAGAAGTCAGTGGTGTACACATTAAATAACCCTAAGGTTAAAGAAAAGCTTGATTCTTATATTTCTAAGCTAGAAAAAATTAAAACCGTTAACCTGGAAGAAAATAAAAACCTACAAAATTGGGACATGCCAACACTGAACCATTTAGATGAATCCGGTGCTGTCAGCATTGAGCAAAAACAATGGATGCTGCAAGAAGTTATCAAAGAATGTAACTTTGAAAAAGTGCTTTTTAATCAACCTTGTGAAAATGACATTAAGAGTAAAACAGCGCCTCAAGTCATAAAAAATTGCTTAGAAGGAAAAATAAAAGATATTCATTTGCTTGGAGAGAATGGTTTGTTTACCGATACCGGTATAAAAAAACCGGCATACTTCGCTTTTTTTCTGTTATCAAAGGTTTCAAAAAAATTGATACATCATGAAGATGGGTTTACTGTGGGGCAAAATGATTGCGGTATTCAAATTCTGCTATATAATCCATCACGGAATACTTCTGAGAATTATTTGGCATTTAAAATTGTATTGAAAAATATACAAAATGACTATAAAGTAAAGAAATATTATTTAGACCAAGAAAATGGAAATGCAGAGTTCTATATTAAAAAAATTGGAAACCCTTCTTACTTATCCTCAGAAGATATAGAACTGATTAAAAAAATTACTTTTCCAAAGGTTCTTTTTGATGAAATAAAAAACCACAGCAATATTACCTTTTTTGAAAATCTCCCTTTTCAAAGTGCAATTTTAATAACCCTGGAAAAAATCTAACCACAAAAAATTGCATGAAAATACTCAAAAATTGAAAAGAATATTATCTGAAAATTGTGTATCATTAAGATAACTATTAAAACATATATGAAAAAAGCTGAATTCTTAGTGAATATATGAGTGAAAGGAAGAGGAAAATGAAGAAGATACTTATTTTAGGTGTGGGTGCTCAAGGTTCTACAGTGGCACAACGTATGGATGAAGAACCAAATGTATCAGAAATTATTTGTGCCGATTACGATAGAACTGCTGTTGACAAATTAGTAAATATACTGAATAAAGGAAGAGGCGTAACAGTAGATGCAACTAAAGTTGAGAATATTATTGAGATTGCAAAAGGTGTAGATTTAATCGTCAATGCACTTCCTATTAAATATGCCAATACTGTAATGGACGCGGCTATAGAGGTAAAAGCAAATTACCAAGACTTTGCTGCCGGCGATGTGCCCGGCGTTGACTGGATAGAGAATGTTAAAAAAATGTATACTGAAATTGGAGATCGTTTTAAAGCAATCGGTAAACTTGCTTTAATCTCTACAGGATCTGCTCCCGGAACAATCTGTGTTGCTTCCCGTTACTCCATGCGTTATTTGGATACTTGTGATAGTATTACAATGTGCGTATTCGAAGGCGTAAAGGCTAAGCGCTTCTTACCATTTTGGTGGTCGCCTGTAACAGCTTATGGTGACATGTCTGAAGAAGCAGTTGCATATATCAATGGAGAACTGGTTTATACGGAACCATTCAGCGATCCTATATATAGAAAATTTGACTGGTACGATAAAGAAGTTAAATTTATTGAGCATGCACATGACGAACCATTGATCATGGGCATCAACTCAAAAGAATGCTTTAAAGGCGCACAAAATATCTATTTTAAATATGGTGGTTTCGGAGTAGAATTTGCTGAGCCATTATATAAAATGGGAATGCTTTCAACTGAACCGGTTGAGATTGACGGAGCTACGGTTATTCCTAAAAACCTTGCCATAAAATTAACACCTTCTGCACCTAAATTCAAAGAAGAAATTCAAGAAATCCTGGACGAAGGACTGGAATATGATACAGGTGCGATGCTCATTGAATCTGTTGGAATGAAAGCCGGTAAAAAAGTAATGGTTGAAACATATGTAAACGCACCAGGTTGTGTAGAATCTTTTGAAAGATCCGGTCTTTCGGGAGAAATGTACCTAACGGGTCAAGGCGGAGCTATGTTCACAAAGCTGTTTGTAAATGACCAATTTGATCAAACCGGACTCATCTCATCAGATATGCTGACAGATGAACAGGTAGATACCTATATGGGATATGCGAAAGAACTGGATATTACATTTGAGGCTACGGTTAAAGAACTATAAGAAATAAATAAAAAGTTGCAGTCAGTATGGATTGCAACTTTTTTTATTTTTATCATCATTGATGTGGATGGCAACATTATTATGCCTGCATTCAATTTATCTATTTAATTCAATATTTTACCAAGAAAAGATTTTTTATAATGAGTACTTGGTGTTATAAAACTTCTCAGAAAGCATGGTTACCATAACCGCTTTAATGGTGTGAAGGCGGTTTTCTGCTTCATCAAAGACGACGGAATGTTTACTTCTAAACACTTCATCAGATACTTCACATATGTCTAAACCATATTGTGCCTGCATGTCTTTAGCAAAATTTGTTTCCATATCATGAAAGGCCGGCAAACAATGCATAAAGAGCACATCAGGGTTTTCAGATTTCTTCAGCATTTCCATTGTAACTTTATAGGGAGAAAGCTGTGCGACTCGTTCTTCAACCAAATGCTCCTCACCCATAGATACCCAAATATCGGTATAGATGGCATCGGCACCCTTAATATCATCTGCATTCTCAGTAAATTGAAGCTTACTGCCGGTTTCATCTGCAATCTTTTGAATTTTATCTAGCATAGCAGAATCCGGAAATAATGCCTTAGGTGCTAAAGAAGTAAAATTCATACCCATTTTAGCACAACCGATCATCAAAGAAATCGCCATGTTATTTCTGGCATCACCAACAAATACAAAGTTAACGTCATTAAGCGGTTTATCAATATGCTCAGAAATGGTTAAAAAATCTGCTAAGATTTGTGTAGGATGATAATCATCTGTCAAACCGTTAAAAACAGGTACCCCTGAAAACTTGGAAAGCGCTTCCACCGTGCTTTGTTCATAGCCCCTAAATTCAATACCGTCATACATACGTCCCAGAACTTGAGCCGTATCTTCAAAAGATTCTTTTTTTCCTATTTGGCTGTCCTTCATACCTAAAAAAGTGACACCTGCGCCCTCATCCATAGCACTGACTTCAAAAGCACACCGTGTACGGGTAGAGGTCTTTTCAAATAGGAGGACAATATTTTTACCTTCTAAAAGATTATCTTTAATACCTTTTTTCTTCTTTTCTTTTAAAAGTTTAGCCGTATCGATTAAAAATTGAATTTCTTCTGTTGAATAATCCAGTAGTGTTAAGAAGCTTCGTCCTAATAAATTAATGGACATATTACTTTCCCCCTTCAATATTATTTAAAGCTGTTTTGGCCTGTTCAATCATATATTGAACGCTGTGAATGGATGTGGAACCAAAAGATTGCTTGGCTTCTACACAGCTTTCGATGCTGATTTTCTCATATATATCTGTATCAAATTTATCCGAAAAACCTTTTAGCTCTTCCATGGATAAGTCTTCAATAGCCTTGCTGTTTTCAATGCAGAAAAGAACCATACGACCGATTATCCCGTGACATTCTCTAAATGGAATCCCTTTAGATACCAAATAGTCTGCTGCATCTGTTGCGTTCATAAAACCGGTTTTAGCTGCATTGTACATATTGTCTTTCCTTACCGTCATGGTTTCAATCATTTGAATAAAAATAGCTAAAGAATTTTTAATGGTTTCGACGGTATCAAACAATGGCGGCTTATCTTCTTGCATATCTTTGTTGTAGGCTAGAGGAAGCGACTTCATAATGGTTAAAATATTCATAAGGTTTCCGTAGACTCTACCGGTTTTACCTCGGATAAGCTCTGCTAAATCCGGATTTTTCTTTTGAGGCATAATGCTGCTGCCTGTACTGTAAGCATCATCCATTTCCACAAAACTGAATTCTGATGAACTCCATATAATCAATTCTTCACAGAGCCTGCTTAGGTGCATCATAAGAATAGAAGCATCACTTATAAACTCTATAGCAAAGTCACGATCACTTACCGCATCCATTGCATTAGGACAGATATGGTCAAATCCAAGTTCTTGAGCTAAAAAATCTCGGTCGGTAGGATAAGTGGTACCGGCTAAAGCACCGGATCCCAGGGGTAAGTAGTTCATTCGCTTATAGCAATCCGATAATCGGTTTAAATCTCGTAAGAACATTTGGAAATAAGCCATCATATGGTATCCAAAAGTAACCGGTTGCGCTCTTTGCAAATGCGTATAACCGGGAAGTATGGTATCCACATTTTTTTCACTTGTAGAAATAAGTGTAGACAATAATTGCTTTAAAAGGTTTTGTATATCATTTAACGCCTCTTTCATGTAGAGCCTTATATCTACAGCTACTTGATCATT
Source organism: Clostridia bacterium (assembly GCA_022360735.1). The sequence continues at coordinate 93 of JAKSCF010000090.1, read as the reverse complement.
TCTGCTTCTTGCAGTATGCAGCTTTTTCCCTACATCTCCAATTCTGTCAATTAAAAGCTTTTCTATATTCATGTGAATATCTTCAAGATCAAT
>JAKSCF010000654.1 GCA_022360735.1 Clostridia bacterium | reverse complement strand
TATTTTACCAATTTTAACATTATATTTTTGCTCTATTTCATTTTTACGATTTTGAATTTGTTTGGTGGTATACGTCATATTGTAGGGTAAATGATTGATGTAGTCCAATGCTTCTTGAAATTCTATTACGGCTTGGTCAACCTGACCTGCATTTTCCCCTTTTAGTGTATAACCAAATAGTCCTAAAGGGTTTTCAATTCTCATTTTTTTCATATTCTCACTCCTCACTACTATAAAAGATACAACGTATTTCTGTTTAAAATCATTATACTCCCATTTACGCCCAATGGGTTATCGGTTAACCTTTATCTTTAGCGAATTTTTCAATAGCTGACATTACGCCATAAATGGATATGAAGCAACCATATTGAATCCCGGCATTGATTATTTCCATATTTTGACTTATACTGGTAATGTAGGTATTCTTACATACGGGAATTTGGAGTGATTTGGATATGAAATATCGGGTTGGTTTAATATTAACGATAATGATAATTACCCTATTATTTGCTGCTTTTGTTTTTCATAAGGATGTTACTTTGGATTATTATATCATTACAGGAGAAAGTGATCATTGGAAGGCATTAATGGAAGTATCATCATATGAAGCCTGGTGGAAGAGTAAGGGCGGTAGACGTGAGGTCGATACAAACCGTTCATGTAAATATTTAGTAGTGTATAAAGGTAAAAATACGAAAGATATTGGGTATTTAGAATATAAAGTTGAGATAGAAGGTTCTGCACAAAGTCATTCCTGTCCTTTACCGGAAAGCGGCATTATGAGTGGTCATATGAATGGTTCTTACTTCTCTGTACAAGAAAAAACAGCTGCTGTTACCGTTAAATGGGATGGAAAAATTGAAAGTTTTGAACTGGTTGAAGGAGGAATAAAATGAGATTAAGAAATGCTAAGTTCTACAGTATTTATTTCTTGATTATGCTATCATACATCATTATAATGGGTGTTGCCCATCATCGAATGCTAATGCATTTTCAAAGAACTTTTAATATTCATATGTATCATACGGTAACCACACTATTATTAATCTTACTTGGTTTTATTCTTGGCTTTGACCAACTGTATCAACAATATCGTAAAAAGGGAAAATGGCATGTAGATGGTTTAAGGTTACTATGCCTTGGGTTACCTTGCTTCATATTATTCATTTGGAATTTGGGCCCTATTATGCTGTCACAAATATTTCCTTTTTTTCAGAGCATACGTTTTCCACCCTATCCATTGAATATTATTGTTCACAGCAGGTTCTCTCTTTACGCTATAACTACCCTTATAGGTTATGTTATTGCAACTAGTTTTTATAAGGAGGAGAACATTGAGAGCAAAGATAGCAGCAATAACGAGTAAATTATCTTTGAAATAACAAGAGAAGTTTCCTAAGTAAAATATAAAAATCGTGGTTAATGTGTATTTCACAATACATTTACCCACGATTTATTATACTCATTGAATTAATTAGCCTTGCTTTTAATGAACTTATCCTTAATTTTATCATATCCCAATTGATTAAAAGGACATTCTTTAACGCATACAGAGCATCCGTAATTTTTAGAAAAATAGTTGACACAATCATTGTTATCAATGTATGCTATATGATCTCCTTTTGTCTTTACAGGGGCTTCATGGATGGCTTGGGAAGGACATTTTTTTATGCACTTCCCACATTGTCTGCAAAATTCTTTAATCCAATCATGTGGATTTTCGTTACGGATTGGAAGGTTTTCTATATCTGTATAGACAACTGCAAGTCTGTGTCTTGGGCCTGCTTCAGGTGAGATGATTAATCCGTGTCTCCCAAAAGTACCAATACCTGCTCTTTCTGCCAGAACCGGATAGATGGTCAGCCCCCCAAGTCCTGGACCTGCATGGGCTGAAAAACCCATGTGTCGAATCAATTCAGTTAATCTATTGGCTACTATTGCTGTCTCAGCATATGTTTCTTGCACGGTTAACAATGCATCAAAACTAGGTGCTTTGTTTATTTTTTCTTCATCCATTTCTATTGAAAAAACCATAGCATAAGGATATAGGATACCATATCCATCAAATATATCGTCCGGGTCCACTTTAACAAATCCAAGTGAAATCACGCCAAGTTCTTTTGCTTTTTGAGTTATTTGATTGAGTTCTGCTTCACTTATAGTTTTCTTTTTTGAATCAATATCTAAATCTTTATAACTTTTTTTCATCTCGCGGATATTCTTTATTAATATAGGTAATATTGAAATTTTTTCATTAAAAGGCATGTTTGCCATAGGATTTCCTTTAAATACCCCTTGCTTGCGAGAATTCACAGCGCTTTTAATGATATCATCTCTATCCAATATTTTATTTAATTGTCCTACCATTTCTTCAAAGTTATGCTTTTCATTCTTACTTTTTATAAACAGTTTCTTCATTATTGTTAGCATGAAATCCCTCTTTTCCAAATGAAAGCAATTACTTACTTGCATAAATGGCAAAAAATTTATGCAAGTAAACTTTCTACCAGCGATTCCAGACATTTTTCAAAGTCCGGTACCGGTTCAAAAGTATGCAGTATATTGATGTTCATAAATAATCCAAATATAGCACACATATAATTAACTGAAAATAATTCAATTTTATCCTCACTCATCATATGGTTATCACTAAAATAGTTACTGATTAAGATTTTAAGTTCATTAGGAAATCTTTTCAACGGTAAATTTGGTCCATCAAACATCGTTTGATTTTTAAACTCAATTTGGATCAACGATAAGTTGCTTTGAAAAAGATTATATAAAGATTTTCCTAAGTCCATTAGAAATTGTTTTGGCTTGTTTTTGTAGTCATTAATATCTATATTTATATTTTGTTTATAATTAAAATGTTCATAAACTGCTTCGAATAGTTTTTGCTTTGATTGAAACTTTCTAAAAATAGTCACTTCATTTACGCCTGCCTCTTTTGCTATTTCTTTTGTAGTCGCAGCACTATATCCCTTTTGTGAAAAAAGATCACGGGCTGCTGTTAATATTTCTATTGAAGTATTTGTTCTTTCCATACCACACCTCGCATGCAAGTGAATACTTGCATTATAATCTATTTATTTTATTTTGTCAAATCAATAGGCCTTAAATCTTTATTATGCTTTTTTCTTGACAAAATGAATAAAGAACCATATTATTTTAATTAAGTTATAGCTTAATTAAATGAAAGAGAGTGTAATATGGATAGAGTCGTAAAAATATTTAAAGCGCTTGGTGATGATACCCGATTAAAAATATTAATGATGCTTTCAAGAAGCAAAGTATGTGCTAAAGGTATTGCAAAGCACCTGGAGATTTCTGAGGCTGCCGTATCACAACATATAAAAGTTCTTAAAGAAGCAGGTATTATTGTCGGAGAAAAAATTGGGTATTATGTACACTATAATATACAGGAACCCAGTCTATTAGAAATCACAAAATTTATTGAAAATATAAACCATGGTACACATGCCCAGTATGATTTTGATATGGCTATAGAAAGAGTATGTGAAGCAGAATGTAAGTCCAATAAGAATATATGCTGCGGAAAAGATAAGGAGCATTTATAATGAATAGTTATATGCTGTTTATAGTGGTTGGGGTACTTCTGGTTTTCTCTTATGCAAAGGATAAGGAAAAGACAAAGATGGCTCTAAAAAAGGCATGGAAGTCTTTTGAAAATATTATCCCCCAGCTTCTAGGGATTATGATGCTGGTAGGACTATTGCTCGCTTTCTTTGATGCCCGGTTTATCTCAAAAGTAATTGGTGCTGAATCGGGTTGGCTTGGTGTTATTTTTTCTGCTGTTGTGGGTGCTATTACTTTAATCCCCGGATTTGTTGCTTTTCCAACTGCTGCTATGTTGTTAAACAGTGGAGCAGGTTATATGCAAGTAGCCGCTTTTGTGTCAGCCTTGATGATGGTGGGTATGGTTACTTTGCCGGTTGAAATGAAATATTTTGGTAAACGTATTACCATTATGAGAAATATCATATCTTTTATTTTTACTTTTATTGTGGCATATATAGTCGGAAAGGTAGCTGGCGGCATATGGTTTTAATTAAGAAATATCGATTGTTTATTATTACGGTTGCAGCTTTAATGGTTCTGTTTTTCGTCAATAGAGAAATGGCTGTTAAATCAATGGCAATCACCGGTTACAGTTTTAAAGAAATGCTTTTAGTCCTGCCTCAAGTTTTTATTCTTTTAGGGCTGTTAGATGTATGGGTTCCTAAAGAAACCATGATGAAGTATATGGGGGAAAAATCAGGTTTAAAAGGCATTGTTTTATCCATCATATTAGGTTCGGCAGCAGCCGGACCATTGTATGGTGCTTTTCCTGTTGCAGCAGTATTTATGAAAAAAGGTGTTAAATTCAGCAATATATTAATTTTTATTGGTGCTTGGTCTACTACAAAGATTCCAATGTTCTTATTTGAATTTGCTTCATTAGGGTCAAGGTTTGCGGTTACACGACTGCTGGTGGATATTCCCGGTATTATATTGATTGCATATATCTTGTGCTCTTTAGTCAGTAAAGAAGAGGTTGAGGACATTTATAAAAACGCTGAATCATTATAGATAAGAAAGTAGTGACAAATTAAAAATTTTAGTCATATTAAGTCATATGATAATAGCCATTTATATCCAATTCTTTGATATAATAAAAAAAATACTATTTAGACGGCATCTTGTAAAGGTGTACAAGATGCCACATAGCTGTGTTCCTATACAGGATACCAGCTGAGAAAGGAGCGGATATATTGGATAAAAAAATTGTGATCCTAGGAACGTTAGATACCAAAGGAAAAGAGTTTAAATTTATTAAAGAGATCATTGAATCACAAGGGTTAGGCACCATCGTTGTTAACACAGGTGTAAAAGGAGAAGCTTTTTTTGAGCCGGATATCTCCAGTGAAGAAGTTGCTCAATCAGGCGG
>JAKSCF010000400.1 GCA_022360735.1 Clostridia bacterium | reverse complement strand
GCCGAAAGGTCATTACCATCCACCCGCTGAACATACCACCCAAAAGCTTCAAACTTTTCATGTAGTGGTTCCGTATTCATTATATTAACGGTTAGACCGTCTGCCTGAATGCCATTGACATCAATAATAGCTATTACATTATCTAAATTGTAATTTGCTGCCGATATAGCAGCTTCCCAGGTAGGCCCCTCAGCAAGTTCTCCATCTCCCATAAGCGTATAGACTAAAGAAGAAGACTTTTTTTGTTTCAAGCCAAAACCCATTCCAACTGCCATGGGCAAACCAAGTCCAATTGAACCACCGGACATTTCCATCCCCGGGGTATAGGATGTCATTCCTGACATGGGCAGACGGCTGTCATCACATGCATATGTGTCAAGTTCATCTTCCGGAATAAAACCTGCTTCGGCAAGTGCTGCATAGTGACCAATGGCAATATGCCCCACAGACAAGAGAAAGCGATCACGACCTTCCCAATTTGGCTCTTGTGGCAGATAATTCATCGCATGAAAATAGGCAACTGCCATAACATCTGCCACACCAAGTGCTTGAGCAATAAAACCTTGCTGTTGAACTTCACCCATTCGGATAGCATTCTTCCGAATTCTATAGGCTCTTTCTTCTACATTTTCAATATTTTTGTCCATTTTTTTCTCCTCTGTTTTGTTCATTTTACCCTTCCTTCCTGAAGTGTTTCATAGGTGCATATTTTATTTACCTCCCAATACAGAAGGTAACCATGTGGTTAATCCTGGAACAAAAGTAATGCCCATTAGTATGATCAATCCTATAATAAAGAATGGCACCGTCGAAGCAATGGTACGCTCCATCTTTTCCCCTGCCAAGTCATTACCTATAAGCACACTTGCCCCAACAGGCGGCGTTAGCAATCCTAAGCTAAGGTTAAAAGTCATAATAATCCCAAATTGTAAGGGCGACATACCTATTTCAGTCACTAGCGGTATCAATACAGGCGTCAATATTACTATTGCAGCATTTGCTTCCATCAAACAACCAATAATCAGTAAAATAATATTAATCATAATAAAGATTCCAACGCTTCCTGTTGTCAAACTTAATATTCCTTTTGTCAGAACCTCAGGCAAGTGATCTGATACCACTATCCAACTGGATACTTTTGAAGTTGCAAGAATAATCATGATAGAAGATGTTGCAACTACTGAATCGGAAATAACGCTATACAAACTAGACAATTTCATGTTTTTATATATAAAAAAACCAACTATCAGTGAATAGACAACAGCGATAACCGAAGCCTCCGTTGGTGTAAATATACCACCGAAAATTCCTCCTAAAATGATAATTGGCATGATGAGTGCCCAAAATCCATCTTTTCCAGTCCTTAAAACGTTTTTTCCATTAAAAGTTCCTTGTCTCGGTGCTCCTGTTTTGTTTGCCATAATATAAGCAACCATACACAGCACTATACCAAGTATAATCCCAGGAAGTACCGCTCCGAGAAACAAATCACTTATAGACATCCCCAATGCCGCTCCATACACGATAAGAGGAATACTCGGCGGTATAATTGGTCCGCAAACTGCGGCAGAGGAAGCTATAGCTGCCGCTAAAGAAGGTTTATATCCTTCCTTTTTCATTGCAGGAATCGTTACACCTCCTACAGCTGAAACAGTTGCAACAGCTGATCCTGAAATAGCTGCAAAAAACATTGAGGCTACAACCGTAACCATTGCCAAACTCCCTGTTACCCAACCAACTATTGAGTTTGCAAAATCAATTATTTTTTTATTTAATCCACCATGAGTCATTATGTTACCTGCAAGAATAAAAAAAGGTATTGCTAATATGGGGAAAGAATCTATTCCATTAAATATTTTTTGTGGAATGACTACCAACGGTAATGATCCATTATACATTAAAGCAGCCAGGCAACCTATTCCAATAGCAAATCCAATGGGAACTCCTAAAATCGCTAAAACTAAAAGAACTGCTATCAATACTGTTGACATAATTTATTTCCCCTCCTTTAACTTTTGAAAATTAAATTTATACCCAATAATCATACTCTCAATTAAGAATAATAGAATTAGAAAACCGCCAACAGATATTGCTGAATACGGTATGGACATTGGCATTTCCAACCCTGTAGATAATTGTCTATGCGTCATGCCGGCTAATTCACTACCGTATCTCACTATAACCAATAAAAAAATTATTAAGCCTAAATTAAGAACTGTCTCTACAACTATTCTTATCTTTAATGGTATAAGATTTATAAAATAATCAATCCTCATATGTCTCCCTTTTCTCATTGCTACAGAAGCTCCTAATAAAACAAGCCACACGAAGCAATATCTTGCTATTTCTTCAGCCCAAGAGTTTCCGGTATTTAATGCATATCTTAAAAAGACTTGCATAAATATTGAAAACACCATTACTACAAAAAGCACTACCGACAAACCGGTAACTGTCTTTTCTATTACATCTAATACTCTTTTCATCGGGGTACCTCCTTAGAGAACAATAAGAGTGCATAACATACACCCTTATTACAAACAATCCTTGCCACTTAAAAATTAATAAAATGTGTGTCGTATTTATTGAACGGCTTCTATTTTCTTTACAAAATCTACTAAGTCAGGGAATTCTTCTTCTACTATATCCTGTACGAGCACTTTAAATGTATCTATTTCAGGCTCTACAAATGTTACGCCTTTTGACTCAAAATCTTTTATTATTTGATCGTCCATTTCTATAACAAAGTCAGTTCTCCATAAGCCTGCCTCACTAGCTGCTTCTTTGATAGCTCCTTGTGTCTCTTCCGGCAGGCTTGCAAAGTAATCTCTATCAAATATAAACGTATCAACGCTATAAACGTGCTTTGTATTGATGAGATATGGGCACACTTCGTATAATGCAGCTGCATATGAAACTTGTAATGGGTTTTCTTGGCCATCAACAGTACCTTGTTGTATCCCGGTATATACTTCTGTAAAATTCATTGGTGTAGCTATGGCTCCAAGCTTCTCCCAAGTTCTCATGTATATTCTAATATTAGGTACTCTTATTTTAAATCCATTTAAATCACTAGCTGTAGCAATATTCTTTTTACTCGTTACATATCTTGCACCTCTATACATGGGCCCAAGCATTTCAAATCCACCTTCCTGACCTGCTTTCTCTAATATTTCATTTCCTAAATCTCTATACCATACTTTTTTAAAATGGTCGTCATCTCTGTATAAAAAAGGGACTGCGTCAATATTGGCCAGTTCCGTATAGGCTGATATTGTCCCTAAACTCTCAAGAACCACATTGACAATTCCTGGTTTCAATCCCTCAACCGTATCTCTCCAAGACCCCAGCGTTCCGCCTGAAAATACTTCCACTACAACTTTGCCATTTGTTTTTTCCTCAACAAGTTCAGCAAATTTCAGTGCTGCTAAATCTCTTGATTCTCCTACCGGCGAATTGTTAGCCAATTTCAGCGTTATTGTCTCACCCTCCTTCGGTTGTGTACTGCTCTCTGAGCCACATCCGGCTAGTAATCCAATAATTAACATCATCATCATTAAGATAGAAATTCCTTTTTTCATCATTCTCCTCCATATTAAAAAATATCATGTTTCATACTGAACAAAAACTTAAACGACCCTCCTTTATATAAGACAGCTATACTATAAAAATTAATAAATGCATAGTTTAATCACGCATAACACCACCATCAACATCTGTAATTTCACCAGAAACATGTCCGGCTAAATCAGACGTTAAAAACAGCGCTACGTTTGCAATATCCTTAGTTCGTGCAAATTTTCTTAAGGGAATACCATTGATTACATTCTGGCGTGCTTCATCAGTAAGATCATCAAGCATTGTTGTATGTGTGGCTCCAGGGCATATAGCATTGACATTTATCCCATATGGTCCTCCTTCTCTTGCCAGCCCCTTTGTTAAACCGATTACACCGGCTTTGGAAGTGCCATAGATAGTGTTGCCAAAAAAACCGCCACCTGTTTTCCCGGCTATCGATGCAATATTAAGGATTTTTCCATATTTTTGTTCCATCATAAATGGAATGACTTCATGGCAGGTATAATAAACACCTCTAAGATTTACATTCATTATTAATTCCCAATCATCATCTGTCACATCTGTAAAAGGCTTGGTATTCACTACTCCTGCACAGTTCACCAACACATCTATACGATTATATTTAGTGATGACGCTTTTTACAGCATCAGAAATATCCTCTCTGAGGATAACGTTTACATAAAAAGCACTGCTTTCAACTCCAAGACTTTTTATCTCTTGACATACTTTTTCCGCTTCATCAAAGTTAATGTCGAATACGTTGACAATGGCATTTTCTCTACCATATGCCAAAGCAATTTCTTTACCAATGCCTTGTGATCCACCTGTCACTACTACGACTTTTTTAGAATAATTCATAATTTCTCCTCTCATCTAAAAATACTAAATAGTGAATTTTGAATTTTGAATTTTGAATTCAATAATATATTATCATTATATTAAATAGTCGTCAATATATAATTTCTTCGCCTAAATTTCATTAATGATACCCTATATTTTTTATATTTACATCTTTTATTTAATACGTTATAATTTGAAATATAATTTAAATCATAATGAATATTTTATGATTCATAAATTAATTTGCGTAATTTAATAAGAAGCTAGAAGGTCTTTTTAATATAATTATTACAACGAAAAATAGAAGGAGAGTAATGATATATTTCTTGATGAATGTATCATACAAATATAATCATGACCCACCCACTTTCTTTACTTGAATATGCCTTGAATAGAATAAGAACAAATATACAAGATGGAACATATCCTCCAGGATACAAACTGGTTACTCAAGATATTTCAGATGAATTAGGTATCAGTCGTACTCCCGTAGTAGCTGCAATCAACCGCTTAGTTGCTGAGGGCCTTGCTGAATCTATACCAAGAAAAGGCACTATTGTTACCCAGTTAACGCCAAAAAGAATTAAAGATATGTGTGACGTACGTCTTATGATGGAGGTATATGCCGCATCCTTTGCAGTAAAAAATATTTCTGACCGACCAGAGGTATTAGAAAAAATGAAATCTCTTTCAAAATATTTTGATAAAATTGAAGACAAAGACTTTGACTATAGTTCTGTAAGCGATGTTGATTATGAGTTTCACACACTTTTCGTTTCCTTAGCCGACAATGAACAGCTATTAAAAATGTATCAAGCAAATTGGAGTATTGGAACACCTTACTATGTACTTCGTCTTGCAAACATGCCTCTAAGTGATCTTAAAAAACAATTCGATGCGCATTTAGAATTTGTCCAATTGTTATCCAACAAAGATGAAGCAGGTCTGCGAAAATCACTTACAAAACATATATCTCAAGTTTCGAAAATTATACAGGGTGTTCTCAAGGATAATCCTCATATATTAAAAGGCAGCCCATAAATGTGCCGTGAGGTTTGGATAAAGTCAACACACATATAAAAAAAAGCAAGACATCATAAAAATTTTATGTTCTTGCTTTTTTAAAGCTAAAGTAATTTTATAATTTTTATACCTGCATTCATCAACTCAAAGCCTATATACTCATTAACTCATCTCTTATGACATTTATCTGCTCATCGCTGACTTTTCCTTTTGCCATGGCCATGATTTCACTAAGCTTTTTTCTTTTGAACACATTTACTAACGGATGTCGAAGCAGATTACCAAAATACTTTTCTAAAACAGCTCTGCCTTGTTTATCTTCAAGAACTTCTTGTAATGTACTATCCATTGAAAATTTTCCCATTCAACTCTCCCTTTCTAAATTCTATATATAATATTACCTAATTGATTAATATTGCTTTCAACACATTTTATGCAGAAATATCTGAATCTGTTTAGAAATTGATCTAAAAAAATAAGAGAATTCTCAAAAACCACAAAAGAACCTTCTGAATACCTGAGTATCTTTTGAAGGTTCTTCTTTGTGGGGGAGAAAGTTAAAATGAAAAATAAAGCATTGATTAGATAAACAAATCTTTCTTATTTCATCATTTGGGCTTCACTTGCCCGTAGACCTTAAATTTAGAAGCCATTAATGTCATTTCTTCATCGGAAAGTATAAATGGCTCTCCTACACATTTTGCTCTGTAAAACATTTCTGCACAAAACTCTATTTCTTCAGCTGTGTTAAATGCATTTGGAAGGTCCACCGAAACTGCTAAGAGCCCATGATTTGCCAATAATACTGCATTTCTGTCTTTCATGGCCTCAAAAGCATTTTCTGCTAAAGCTTGAGTACCAAAGGTTGCATACTCAGCACATCTTACATCCTTACCCGCAAGTGCTATCAAGTAATGGCTGGCAGGGATGGACCAATGCAGACAGGCTAATACACCGGAAAACATAGAATGGCAATGAACAACTGAATTACAATCATCCCGCCGTTCATAAAATATTTTATGTAGAAGGTATTCACTGGAAGGCTTTCTTTTACCCTCTATCGTATTGCCCTCCAAATCTAAAATCACAACATCTTCAGGCTTTGTCTTATAGTAGTCCAACCCGCTTGGGCTGATGGCCATTATTTTTTCTTCTCTGTTGAATATGCTTATATTGCCGCCTGTCCCCGTGGTTAGTCCATGTTCAATCAGTTTTATGGAATATTCAACGATGGCTTCTCTTTCATCTTGCATTAACATCAAGTACACTCTCCTTTATCTTTTTAAGCTTTTTCATCACATTATTTTCGCCTCTGCCAAAATAATCGTGTAATTTTTTATATTCTTGATAAAGCTTTTGGTAAGTTACGACATTCTTTTGGATAGGGCTGTAATACTTTTCTTTTACTTTACCCATATTTTTAGCTGCTGTATAGATATCGTCATATCCACCTCTCTCTTTTCCTGCTGCTACAGCCGCATATATGGCTGAGCCCAAAGCAGGTGTTTGAGGTGAAGCTGCAATTTTTATATCCATGTTGGTTATATCAGAATATATCTGCATCATCAACTGATTTTTTTCTGCAATCCCGCCGGCTGCGTATAGTTCCTGAACAGGTACACCATATTCTTTAAAGGTTTCTACGATCATTTTTGTACCAAAAGCAGTAGCTTCTATGAGAGCTCTGTAGATTTCTTCCGGTTTGGTCATTAAAGTCATACCGATGATCAAGCCTGTTAAGTCTACATCTACCAATACCGAGCGGTTTCCATTCCACCAATCCAATGCCAAAAGTCCCGATTCACCGGGTTCTAATTTTGCAGCTTTTTCATCCAGTAACATAAATCGATTAATCCCTCTCTCTTTTGCTTCTTTTTCATATGATTCGGGTACACAATTCTCAGTAAACCACTGAAAATGATCGCCTACACAAGACTGCCCTGCTTCATAACCGTAATATCCGGAGATAATACCATCTTCCACAACACCACACATACCGGGTACAATGGCCTCTTTTTCTCCCAGCATCATATGACAGGTAGAGGTCCCCATTATCATGAGCATTTTTCCCGGCTCTGTAATCCCCACTGCCGGTACAGCCGCATGGGCATCCCCTATCCCCACAGCCACAATCGTACCTTCTTTTAATCCGGTTAACCCGGCAGCCTCTTTTGTAACCTGGCCGGCTGCGCTGCCTAAAGGATATACAATGGGATTAAACTTTTCTTCTATAACATTTTCTAACTTTGGATGCAGGTCCTTAAAAAAAGCTTTAGAGGGAAATCCTTCTTTTTTATGCCATATAGCTTTATAACCTGCCGTACAGCTGTTTTTTCTTTCTACACCTGTAAGCTGCATCGTTGCCCAATCCGCCAGCTCCATGAATTTAGCAGTATCATCATACAGCTTTGGATCTTCTTCAAGTATTTGCCATATCTTAGGAAACATCCATTCCGATGAGATCTTGCCGCCGTATCTTTTTAGAAATGCTTCTCCTCTCTTTTCTGCTGTTTCATTTAATTCATTGGCTTTATCCTGAGCAGCATGGTGTTTCCACAGCTTAACATAACTATGCGGATTTGTTTTATATTTTTCCTGAAAGCAAAGCGGTTTACCTTTTTCATCTACAGGAAGCATGGTACATTCTGTAAAGTCAATACATACACCAATAACATCTTCATTGCAGATACCTGTTTTGTCAAATATCTCAGGGATGATATTTTCCAATGCATCCATGTAGTCTTGTGGATGCTGAAGTGCAAAGTCCGGCTTTAATTTCGTTTTCTCATCGGGAAGAAAAGTATCCATAACACCATGAGGATATTCATAAAGAGCGGTTGATACTTCTTCTCCCGTATGAACATCCACCAAGAGTGCTCTGGCCGATAACGTTCCATAATCTATGCCGATTGCATATTTTGCACCCATTCTATCCCTCCTTTAATAGAATATCTTTGTTGATTAAATTTTTGACTTCTTTTCCTTCAATAAATGATCTTAAATCTTCTGCCATTATTTTAGCAGAGATATGCGCTGCATTTCTTGAAGATCCTGCTATATGATTGGTCAATGTGACATTTTCCAGCTTTAATAAGGGATTATCCGGCTCAATAGGTTCCACTTCAAAAGTATCAAGGGCCGCTCTTGCGATGATGCCTTGTGTTAAAGCGCTGTATAGATCTTTATAATTGACAAGAGGTCCCCTGGCTGTATTGACCAGTATGGCTGAGTTTTTCATTTTTTTAAACAGCTCCATATTAACCATACCTGTGGTTTCGGGTGTTACTCTCATATGAAGAGAAATAATATCCGATTCACTCAATAAGGTGTCCATATTCACTAACTTTGCATTGGTACTGCCGACTTGGGTGATATAAGGGTCGTAAACCAATACCTGACAGCCAAAACCCCTCAAATATTGACATACTTTTGCTCCAATATTACCATACCCCATAAGTCCTATTACCTTGCTGGAAAGCTCAAATTCACTTTTTTCATATATATAGTAATCGTCTATCCATTTCCCTTGTCTCACCGTCTCAAAGCTTCTGGCAATATTTCTGGTTTCAGCAATAAACAGCCCTATTGTAAATTCCGCTGCTGCCGTAGAATTTCTTCCCGGCGTATTGAAAACAGGTATGTTTAATCTGCTTGCTGCCTCTATATTAATATTAACAGCTCCGCCTCTTGTAACGGATATGGATTTTAATTTTTTCCCATGGTCCATAACTTTTTGCGTTATGGGTGATGTATGGACCACTAAATGGTTGACATCTGCTATCCTAGCTATTATATCATCTTCACTGCCTACGTACTCTGTTATTTCCCCATCACTATATTGAAGGGGTGTAACAGGAAAGTCTACAGCATAATTTTCTATTTCAAGATCATCCATATGGCCTAATTGCTCTCTTAATGCAGATTCCACAACTTCTTTTTTTATAAACAAATCGGTTATGGTCAATATCTTCATCTTATTTCTCCTTATTCATCTCTGTCCGTAAGTCGCATTTTTTCCATGTTTTCTTAGGTAATGTTTATCCATCAGCACATCTTGAATCTTGGTGATATCCCTGTTGATGGAAATCGTCAAATGTGCCATTTTGGCCAGTTCCTCTAAAACGACGCTGTTATGAACAGCATCATTTGCGTCTTTTCCCCAGGTAAAAGGTCCATGATTGGCAACTAACACGCCGGGTACGGATTTATAGTCTTTTTTGTTCATGGTTCTCACAATGACTTTTCCAGTGTTGCGTTCATAGTCACTATTGATTTCTTCAGGTGTCAACTCCGGCGTGCAAGGTATTTCATTATAAAAATAGTCGCCATGAGTCGTACCATAGCATTCAATCTTTCTTTTTGCTTGAGCCCAAGCTGTGGCATAGGTTGAATGGGTATGCACCACACCGCCGATATGGGTGAATGCTCTGTACAATTCTAAATGGGTAGGTGTGTCTGATGAAGGATTGTAGTCGCCTTCTACAATGTTGCCTTCCAAATCTAAAACAACCATTCGATTAGGTGTCAATTGATCATAAGCAACACCACTGGGCTTGATGACTACAATTTCAGCCTCCCTGTTGATGCCGCTGACATTTCCCCATGTATAAATGACTAATTTTTTTGCCTGTAATTCCAGATTCGCTTCACACACTTCTTGCTTAAGTTGATCTACTCTTTGTTTGTCTAAAACTTTTATCACTATCAATCACCTTTTTCACTTAATGGTTTGGATTTTTGCTGCTACTTTTTCAGCAACTTCTTCTAAGCATCCCAAATACTCAGCTGCTTCTAAAATGGTATATTTATTCCTTACTTCCTTTGCATATAAAATGGCCTCTTTTACCTCTTCTTTAGATAGACCCATCTCAGCAGGAGATGATGGTGCCCCCATATTTTTCAGCACATCCATGATCCTATTTGAGTCAGGTATTTTAGGGCATATTTCGGCTTGAATTTGTTTCATGCTGCTTTTTACTTTCTTGGCATGGATGATCCATTCATCTTTATGGAATATTTTGTTCTCATTCTCTTTAAAAATCTGAGATGCGCTGTCTCTAAAAATTGCTTTTATCTTTGTTTCATATTCACCTTTTTTAAGAGATTTTTCATAGGCTGTTTCTACATTGACGTCTGTAAAATCCATGGATAAAATTTCTTTGTAGACTTCTATCATAATCAAAGTCATAACCGCTACTTCTATGCCATGAAGATGCATATGTTTTTGATGCATCATGGCTTTCATACCTATAAAATGAGCAAGATGATGTTCTGCTCCTGCGGCAGGTCTTGATTTTCCTACCCAGTGCATAGCAAGACCCGAAATTATTAGACCTTCTGCCAGAGTTTTTATGGCTGCTTCATCTCCCTCAGATATTTTCAAGGCATTATCAAGGGTTCTTTCTACTATTTTATTGACCACATCCACTGTGTTTTGACAATAGCTTTCACCATTAATAATATTGGATATTCTCCAGTCAAAAGCAGCCGTCTTTTTACATATTAAATCTCCAAATCCGGCAGCAACTAACTTGGACGGCGCATTTTTTAATATGTCAACATCTGCGAAAATAGA
Source organism: Clostridia bacterium (assembly GCA_022360735.1). Next base: position 16,018 of record JAKSCF010000400.1, on the reverse strand, counting down.
AATTGGGTGTGTGGCTGTAATGGTTTTTTTTACGCCGTTTAATAGAAGCAACGAAACTTCTGCAGAATAGCCGTCCATTGAAGCTGCCGTAGGTATGGATACATAAGGAATTAAGCACCTAGAGCTTATAAATCGAGCCAGATCGTTAACCGCCCCTGATCCAACAGCTATTAAAAACTCTATAGAGTCATCCATATCTACCATAATCTTAGCGATAGAGGCTTCATCCGGTAATACCTGCGGTGTATCAAACAGGCATACATCATATGACACATTGCCTTTTTCCAAAGACGTTTTTATAACATCTCCAATAAGGTTATTCAGCATACTATCGATTACAAGGAGCCCTTTGTTAAAGCCAAAGTCTTCTTTTATTTGGCCTAACTTTTCTATGGCGCCTTTATATATGGCAATCTCTTTTATAGGCTGGCTGTGAATTTCGCCGCAAGTACACTTAAAACGATGCTTTTTCCATATGTTTTTTGGAATGATCATGAATACACCTCTTTTATATTGGCTAATTGATATAATTCTTTTTTTGTATTTTTATAAAGGTTGATATATACTTCGTACATTTCATTGTAGACACTGCTCCAAGCGTCGTTAGGTTCTATGATTTTTTTTATTTTAGTCACTTCTTTTGCAAATTGATTAGGATTTTTATAAATACCTACACCTGCTCCAGCTATTATGGCATCGCCAAAAGGTGCACCGGTTGATGTATCCGGTACGATGATGGGCCTATTTAAAACAGATGCTTTGATCTTCAACCAAATATCGCTTTTACTGCCGCCTCCTACCGATCGAAGTTCTTTTATATGAACGCCTATTTTTTGGGCTTCATCGATATTATGTCTCAGACCATAGGCAGAGCCTTCCAGTATGGCTCTTATCATTTGTTCTCTGGTGGTTTCTAAATGAAGACCAAAGAAAACACCTCTTGCATAACTGTCCCATATAGGCGATCTTTCTCCGGCCATATAGGGTAAAAATATCAACCGGCCTGAGCCAGCTTCAGCTCTCTCAGCTTTTTTATTCATCAACTCGAACGGGCTTATATCTGCCATTTTTTCTTCATCTTCTGCTCTATACAAATGATCTCTATACCACTTTAAACTGGCACCGGTGGTACTCATAGCGCCGCAAATCATCAGTCTGTCTTTCAAACCGTGATACATTTCAAATAACAAACCCGGATCACGCCACTTATCCGTACAGATATTTAGAACAGTTGACGTTCCGGTCATTTCAACCGCATCCCCTATGTCCACAGCACCTGCTTCCAATGTAGCAGCAGATCCATCCACTGTACCGCATACAACTGCAGTAGATGAACTGAGACCTGTCAATTTTGCGACTTTTTGACTGACTGTTCCAATGACGTGGGTGGTATCATACACCTGAGGCAGCAGGTCCATATCATAACCTATAAGGTCAGCCAGTTTGCCGGACCACTGACTCTCTTTTATATCAAATACCCCCATCAGGCTGGCATGTGAAATATCTGTGGTGATGGTTCCTGTCAGCCTATAATTGATATATCCGTTGATCTGAAGTATCTTATATGTCTTTTTATACAGCTCCGGCTCATTATTTTTGTACCACAGAATCTTGGACGATAAATAGTATGGATCTATTCTATTTCCGGTAATACCCTTAACCTTTTGGTTGCCAATCTCTTTTTCCAGGAAGTCTGTTTCAGGCTGAGACCTTCTGTCCATCCATATCAAGCCATTTCTCAAAACATTGCCGTCTCTATCAATGGGCACTAACGTAGGGGCCTGAGAACTAACGCCAATAGCTGCAATATCTTTTCCATTGACTTTACTCTCATTGACCACCGAAGTAATGGTCTGAACCGTAGCTTCCCACCATTTCTCAGGGCTTTGTTCTACCCATCCCGTTTTGATAAAATAGGTAGGATATTCAATGCTGTGTTCGGTTATTTTTGTTCCATCCTCATTAAATAGAACAGATTTTACATTTGTGGTTCCTATATCTATCCCAAGTAAATATTTTGACATTTAACACACACTCCTATTATGCCATCAGCTCTTTTATGGATTCTGCCATGGCTTTCAGCATTAAAAAGCATGATGTTGCACCTGCATCTAAAACGCCTCTCGAACGTTCTCCCAATCTGCTGGCTCTTCCTATTTTAGCTACCAGATCTATGGTTGAATCTTTTCCTTTTTCCGCAGCTTCAATCATCTTGTCTAAGGCTATTGAAAAATCAGAGTCTTTGGACTCATTAAAGGCTTCTACGGCAGGCACTAATGTGTCCATAAGTGTTTTATCGCCTACTTTTGCATTCCCCAGGTTCTTAATCCCTGCTGCCGCTTTACGCAACATTTCTGCAAATACCTGACTGTCGATATCCTCTTTTCCATTGGTTACTTTAGACATTTCAAAAAACATAGTGCCATAGAGCGGTCCCATAGACCCTCCTATTTCCATCATTAAAACCATGGCCAGCTCTTTTAAGCTATCCGTTAAATTAAGCGGCTGATGAGCTATTCTTTCTTCACACATGGTAAAGCCCTTATTCATATTAATCCCATGATCCCCATCACCGATTTCTCCATCAATTTGGCTGAGATAATCTTTGTTAACCTGTATGGTTTTTATCAAACCCTCAACAATCACTTTTCCTTCCATATTCTTAAAACTGTTCATGTTCATTCTCCTCGAGTTAATCTTTTCAAATTGTGTTAAAAAAATCTTCGGCAACCTCAAAAGATTAGTTTTCGTTAATCTCTTTTTTTATTTTATTTCTTTCAAACCAATGCTTTTCATAGTCGTATCTCAGGTCTTTAAATAACTTAAATATGCTTTTATACTTCATATGTCTAACCGTATCCGGATTAAATTTTTGATCGACTAATATCTTTACTGAGGTATAATCTTTTTCAAGCCCCAGACCAACTTTAAGAGTAGATACAATGCCTTTGATACCCAGTTCTTTAGCAATGACTCTTATAATTTCTTTTCCCAAACAATCTGCCGACATCTGACATAACGTATCATTCTTGGCTGCTCCCCCTGAAATAAATACCTGATCACTTGTTTTTGGTAAAGATTCAAAACAATCATAAAGAGACATGACAAGACCTTCAAAAGCCGCTCTCATCAATTCGTCTTTTTTATGGGTGGACTTAAGTCCAAAAAAACTGCCTGTAGCAAAAGGATTCCTAAAAGGTGCTCGCTCTCCTTGCAGATAAGGATGATAAATGATGCCTTTACTTCCTATTGGCACATGATGGATCATCCTCTCTATCTCCTCATAGGTGGCATCAGGATACAGCAGATTTTTGACCCAATCAATGGTAGACGCACCACTGAGTGTCGGCATAATGCATATATAGCTGTCTGCCGGTATATGTGACAATATAAGCCCTTTAGAAAAATCAATATCCGATTCTTTTACTATAGTTTGATTGCCTAGAGTCGTTCCAACAATTGTACAGGTATCCCCTACATGGATCACCCCTAATCCAATAGCAACAGCCGCCACATCGATGGCTCCTGCTATAACCGGTATGCCTTGACTCAGCCCAGTTAATCGGCCGGCCGTTTCTGATATACTGCCAATTATTTCAGAAGACGCCCTGGGTAAAACGAACTTATCCATACACTCTGAAAGATCCATTGCATCTAAAATCTCTTGAGAAAACTTTTTATTTTTCATGTCCATAAGGGCAGTGGTCATATCAGTATAGTCACTGGAAACAACACCCGTCAGCTTAAAATTAAGCCAATCTTTACAATGAAATATTTTATGTATTTTCCTAAATGTATCCGGCTCATTTTCTTTTATCCATCTCAGTATATGCGTGTTTGAACCTGCATAGAGAGGATTGGCATGATTCTGAATGCATACTTCATCCATTGCCTCTCTATTTTCAAGTTTTAAATGCTTCGTTCTCGTGTCATTCCACAGTATAGCATTGCGAACCGGATTTCCCTCTTTATTGATTGCCCAAAGACCGTCCCCCTGTCCGGTTACACCAATGCCTTTGATGTCTTTCCAGATACTGAGATTATTTTTTTTTAGAGTCATGAGTATATGGCATAGACTATCCCAAAGCTTCATCATATCGATTTCACAGGCATCTTCTGAAGGCATGATAACATTCACGTCTTCAAAAGCTGTGTCAATATATTTTCCATCCTCAGAAACGATTGCTGCCTTTATACATGTGGTCCCGGCATCAATACCTAAAAAAAACATAGCCCGCCTCCAGAATCTATCTTTGAAATTGTTTTAGACCCATTGTATTGACTTCTACATCCATTAATGCTTTAAGCTCATCATCCAGCTTCATCAGGGTTAATGTAATGCCCATCATCTCTAAAGATGTAAAATAATTACCTACATAAGATCTGTAAACCTTTATGCCTTTTTCCGATAATATTGCTTCTACTTTGTTGTAAACAATGTATTGTTCCATTACCGGTGTGGCGCCTAATCCTGACAGCAACACCACCACGTCATCGCCTTCTGTAAAAGGCATATCCGGAATAATGATGTCCAGCATTATCTCTGCCATCTCATCAGCAGTTGCTAAATCACAAACTTTTATACCGGGTTCACCATGGTGTCCGATGCCAACCTCCATAGTCCCTTCTTTTATTTCAAAATTTGGTTTTCCTACAGACGGTATGGTACAGGGTGTTATGCCAATGCCTACACTCTTCGAATGATCGATCGCCTTTTGAGCTGCTGCTACGACCTCATCAAGGCTGCCCCCTTGCGCTGCCTTTGCTCCGCCCACTTTCCACATGAGTATCTCTCCGGCAACGCCTCTTCTCTTATGGGATTCGTCTTTGGGTGCAGAAGCTACGTCATCGTTGGCTACTACTGTTTTAACTTCAATGCCTTCCATCTCTGCCATCTGCATTGCCATCTTGACATTCATATTATCACCGGCATAATTACCGTAAAGACAAGCAACACCTTTTCCATCATCTGCTTCTTTGAAAGCATCTAAGAAGGCTTTCGCTGTAGGAGAAGAAAATATCTCTCCCACTGCAACCGCATCTACCATGTTTTTACCCAGATACCCAATAAAGGCGGGTTTATGTCCTGATCCACCACCGGTAACAATACCTACTTTTCCTTTTACAGGTGCTTCTTTATATTTAATGACTCTGCTATTTTCGGTTGCAGCAACAATATCTTGATGATTTTTGACAAAACCTTTCAGCATATCCTCAACAACATAATCGGGGTCATTGATTATTCTTTGCATGTACACACACCTCCTGAAATAAAACATTGTTCATATTCCGTTATTTTATTGACTTTTGCAGTAGAACCGCCGCCTTGAAATTCTGATTTCATCCAGATGCCTACCAGTTGTTTAGCCAGTTCTGCTCCCACAACTCTTGCACCCATAGCCATTATTTGAGCATCGTTGCTTTTTCTGGCTCTTTCTGCCGAATAACTGTCATGACATACAGCTGCTCTGATACCAGGTACTTTGTTCGCTGAAATTGCCATACCTATACCGGTGCCGCAAAGCAGTATGCCTCTGTCATGTTCTCCTTCTGAAACAGCACCGGCAACCTTTACAGCCGTATCAGGATATAAAGAGGCATCTTTGTTGTATACGCCATAGTCCTCTGTTTCATAGCCTGAACGGTTTAAAAATTCTATAATGATTTGCTTTAAGTCAAAAGCTGCTTCGTCGCAGCCTATCGCAATTTTTTTCATGACTTCACCTCACTAAGGGACTAATATCACTTTTAAGGTACCTTCTGCTCCTGTTTCAGCTGCTTTAAAAGCTTCTTCCCATTTTTCCAAAGGGAATTTATGGGTTACGACGCCTTTAGTCGGTAATTTTCCTTCTTTTATCCACTCAGCAACAGGCTCATAGCAATAAGGGCTTAAATGCGCTCCAAATAAATCCAGCTCTTTTCTATCACTTATGATGCTCCAGTCTACGGTTGTCAGATCACCAAATACGCTGAATTCAACAAATGTTCCCATTTTTCTTATGGCTTCAAGACCTTGCTTGACACTTGAAGGATGTCCTGTGGCTTCTATATAGATGTCACAGCCGTATCCATCCGTCATTTTTTGAATGGCTTCTACCACATTGACCTCTGCCGGATTCATCACCATATCCGCACCAAATTCTTTTGCCAGAGCCAATCGATCGGGTTTCATATCCAGTACAATGAATTTTTTAGGATTCTTCATAGCAATATAGCCCACCATTCCAAGCCCTAAAGTACCTGCACCGGATAAAACAACCACGTCTTCATTGGTGATATTCGCTCTATCCACGCAGTGTTTTGAGCAAGCATAAGGCTCTATCAATACCGCTTCTTCAATGGACAGTTCTTCCGGCACATGATAGTTCAAAGCTTCTTTTGGAAATTTCATGTATTCGGCCATGCCACCGTTTACATTGTCCTGGAAACCGTATACATCATGTTTTTGACACATCCAATGTCTTCCGGTTTTACAGAACTTACATTCCCAGCACGGAACGATCTGTTCGGATATCACTCTATCCCCAAGCTTAAAATCCCCTTTAACATTTTCACCCATTTCAACAATTCTGCCTAAAAATTCATGGCCGGGTATCATTGGCGCTTTAATATAAGGCGGGTTGCCTTCTCCTCCCCAAAAACTTGGCGCACCATGGTATGATTTTAAGTCTCCTGCACATATACCACAGGCTTCAACTTTTATAACGATTTCGCCTTCGCCTGCTTTTGGAACGGACACTTCTTCTAATCTAAACTCTCCTGGTGCATGAGCAACTAAAGCTTTCATTTTTTCTGGAATATTTGACATTTCAATTTCCCCCTTCATGGTTGAGTTTTATTAATATTTCTTTATTGAGCTATAATTTTTTCGCCTGTTTTGACATCAAATAAGTGTGTTTTTTCCGATTTAACTTCCAGCTTAACGATGTCACCTTGCCGATATCGTTTGTCATCGTTGGTTATAAGCGTTAAGAATTCTTCTCCCACTCTAAAGCTTATCTTTCTTTCCTCGCCTAGGTTCTCAAATACAGATATACCAACATGAGACCCTTTACTGTTTTCTCCAACGATGAGAACGTCGGTAGGTCTGACACCCAAGCGGACCCGCATGCCGTCATTGACAACAGCGTCATATCTATCCGGTACAGGTATTAGAATATTGGCATCTTGGAATTTAAAGAAGAAGCCATTCTCTCTTTTCTGAACTTCTACCGTCATGATGTTCATTGGCGGCTCTCCAATAAAGCCGGCAACAAATTCATTGACCGGATTGTCATATACTTCAAAAGGTGTTCCAAATTGTTGAAGCTTTCCGTCTTTCATAATGGCAAGTTTATCTGCCAATGACATGGCTTCCAGCTGGTCATGGGTTACGATGATTGTCGTACACATAATCTCATTGTGAAGCCGCTTGATTTCAGTTCTCAAAACCTGCCTCATCTTACCGTCTAAATGTGACATGGGTTCATCCAATAGCAGTAATCTTGGCTTTCTGACGATTGCTCTTGCAATATTAACTCTCTGTTTTTGCCCGCCACTCAATTTATTCGGTTTCATATGAAGTAAATCATCAACCTTTAGTAATGGCGCAATTCTATTGATTTCTGATTTTATGGTTGCATTGTCTACACGTTTTGCTCTTAAATTAAAGGCAATATTTTCATAGACGGTGAGAGGAGGATAGAGGGCATAGTCTTCAAAGGCAAGACCTATCCCTCTATTCTTGGGCAGTATATCGTTAACAACGGTATCACCAATTATAATCTCGCCATCTGTTATGTCTTCCAGACCGGCTATCATTCTCAGTGTCGTGGTCTTACCGCAGCCTGAAGGTCCTAATATACCGATGAACTCGCCATCTTCACACTCTAAACTCAAATCGTTAACAGCAAAGGGATTCAATGCTTCACCTTTTTTTTTTTTTTTTTTTTCGTATCTTTTATATAGGTTTTTTAATAGAAGTTTTGCCATCATTTCACCCCTAATATTTCATTTTGATTATGTCGATATATGTATTGAGTATCGTCAGCATTAAAGAACATGGCTTTTTCCATTTTGACGCGTACAAATATTTCATCATCGATATTGGTTTGCAGATCATTTGGCGCAATGAGTCTCAACAACTCACCGTTTACATCCACAACCAGTATGGTTTTATTGCCTATAGGTTCTACACTGTATACCAGGCCTTTCATAAAATCTTCACGGTCTTGATTAAAGCTGTATGCGATGTCATTGCCTCTAAGACCGATTCTAATATTTTGATAGCCGCCTTCTCTCAACACTTCCGCTACGTCCTCTTCAATCTTATAGCCGATGTCTTGGCCTAACATCATCCCCTGCATTTCATTACCGTTATCAACAAGATTAATATCAAATATATTGATTTCAGGTTCACCCATAAGCTTTGCTACAAATTCGTTGGCAGGTGTTAAATAAACTTCATCACCGGTACCGATTTGAAGGATCTTCCCCTTATTGATAATGGCTATCCTATCGCCTAAACTGAGGGCTTCCATATAATCATGGGTCACATAAATAGTGGTAGTATCAAATTCACTTTGCATTTCTTTGAGCTCGGCCCTCATGAAATGTCTCAGTTTGGCATCGAGATGGGCAATGGGTTCATCCATCAAAAATACGTTAGGATCTCTAACCAAGCATCTCCCTAAAGCAGTCCGCTGTCTTTGTCCGTTGCTGACCTGACTGGGAAGTCTATCCATTAGATGATCTATTTTCATCATGGAAGCCACCCGGTAAACTTCTTTTTTGATGGTCGCTTCGTCTTTTTTATGAAGCGGACTTCTCATAGGTGAAGCAATATTATCGTATACGGTCAAGTGAGGATATAGGGCATAATTTTCAAATACCATGGAAACATTTCTCTTTGCAGGCTCTACCAAATTAACGTTCTCATCGCTTATCCTCACTTCACCTTTGTCAGGAAACTCAACGCCGGCAATGGTTTTTAAAATAGTGGTTTTCCCTGCCCCGGCAGGTCCAAATAGTACGAAAAATTCTTTGTCGTTAACTTCTAGGTTAATATTATCCAGAGCAGTGGTTTTTCCAAATTTTTTGGTAATATTGTAAAGTTCAATTTTTGCCATTTCTTATCTCTCCTTATCCTTTAACCGCTCCAAAACTTAATCCTCTTACAAGGTGTTTTTGAATAATAAGCGCTAATACGACTTCCGGAAGTGCTGCTACTGCAGCTGCTACAGCCATCTGTCCGTAGTGAACGGTATCAGACCCTATGTATCTAAGAGCTGCTACGGTGACGGTCTCTATTTCAAATCCACTGAGTAATAGCGGAAAAGTAAAGCTGTTCCAAGCAAATATAAAGGCAAGCAGTGAAGATGCCACCAAACCCGGTTTAATGAGAGGCACCAATATCTTCCAAAACACTTGATACCAAGTATATCCATCTAAGTTCGCCGCTTGCTCTACCTCTACGGATATATCTTCAAAGTATCCTCTGAGAACCCAGATTAAAAGGGGCAGTGTTATCAATTGATAAACCCATATGAGTCCGAAGTAAGTGTCGTAAAGACCTATTTTTTGATAGATCATAAATAGTGGCAATATAACCAATATCTCAGGCGCAAATCTGAAAGAAAGTATGGTAAATGCCAAATCTTCTTTTTTAGCAAAATTGTATCTTGCAAAAGCATAAGCTGCCGGTACGCCTACAACCAAAGATAAAAGAACTGCGCCGCCGCTTACAATGATATTGTTTAAAAATGCTTGTATGTAGTCTGTACCTTCCAGCAATACAATCCTATAATTTTCGAGCGTAGGGGTAAAAACAAAAGTAGTGTTGTACATTTGATTATCGCTTTTAAATGTTATGATGATCAGCCATATTAACGGAAAAATAGCAAATACGGTGTAGATGCCCAGTATCGTATAGGCTGATACATTTTTAAACATATTTTTAAATCTATTTTCCATCATTCCCTCCTTAATTGCCTTGTGCATTACGCTGTCCTTTAAGCCATGCACCAATCAGTTTCTTACTAATTATGTATATTAAAGCCCATAACACCAACAGATACGGTAATGCTTTCCCTAAGTTTGAAAATGCAAATCCCATATTATATCCGGTGAGTGACAAATTCATGAGCGTATCTCCCGGCCCGCCCTTAGTCAAAGCGAATATAATACCGTATTCCTGCATAGATGCCATCAATCTGAATATGAGTGCAATCAGAATAAAGGGTTTAAGAAGCGGTAATGTTAATGTCTTAAATGTAAACCATGGTGAACCACCATCGATTTTTGCAGATTCATAAGGTGATTTTGGTAATGATTGAAGCCCTGCCAGCATAAGCAGCATAACAAAAGGTGTATAGACCCAAAAGTCAATCATAGCTGCCGTAAGCAAAGCGGTTGAAGCGGATGATGCCCATGGAAAGTTATAAATACCAAATATATTTAAGAATTTTTCTACTATACCAACGGAATTATTGATCATCAGCTGCCAAATAAGTGTTGCTATAACCGGTGCTATCATAAGCGGAAATATTAAAGTGATTCTCAATATTTTTGTAAATCGACTCTCTTTTACTAATAAAAGCGCTATGCCCAAACCTGCTACCATTTCAGTACCTGTAGTCGCTATAGCGTATTGAGCGGTTACCCAGCATGCATGCCAAAAGTCTTTTGACTGAAGCATATTTAACCAGTTTTTACCGCCGATAAACTTATAGTTCAGGGATCTGAAAGAAAAGTCTGTCAGCGAATAATAGATTGCGGTGGCAAAAGGGTATAGAATACCTATGGTTAATAGAAGTGCGGGAAGTATAATAAGATACGGTCTTGCCTTAACTAAAAAAGGAATCTTATTATCTTCTTGTTTTATTATCTCTTCATTATCGGTTGGTGTTTTTATCATATTGGCTGATGTTGCCAATTTTAATCCTCCTCTTCGATAGTCTTAGGAGGAAATGATCCTCCTTGCACATTTCTATTGGATGCAAGAGCAAAACCCTTAAAAAGTTGAATTATAAAATTACATTTTTATTCATATTTTATATTTTTTTACTTTTAATGATTAAAAAAACACATGCCTATCAATTTTAACAGATTAGAGGAGGAAAACCCTCCATCTAATCTGATTTCATGTGTATTATTCAGCTTCTACATCTTCTACAATTTGATCCATCTTGTCCTTTAATTGATCCATCCCATCTTGAACCGAATCATATTTTCCGGCTACTATATCTTGAAGTGTGGCAGCCCATTCAGTGGTTGTTTGGAAGAAATGAGGCTGTGGTGTAAATTGTATGGTTGTTCCGGGTACGGTTGCATTAAATGCTTCTATATAACCGGTATTTCTTGCAAGTACATCTTGAACTTCTTGACTTTCAAATACAGATTTTCTTGGAGGGTCTACACAGTTACCTTCGGTAATAGACCATTTTTGATAATCTGCACTAGTAAAGTATTGTAAGAACAACCATGCTGCAGTCTTGTTCTTAGATGCTTCATTGATTGCCATTGACCAGGTCCATAAGTTAGAATTGATTTCTGACTTTCCTTCCGGAAGTGGAGGCGCAACCCATGCTAGATTTCCAGCTTCTTCTGAAGCACCCTCTGGGTTTTGGAAATATCCGTTACAGGTAGCATCAAACAACATAGCCGCTTTACCTGCTCCAAAGTCTGCACCCGCTTGATACCAAGTATAGCTTGACCATGATGGTGCTCCGCCAACTTCGATGAGGTCAACCCACATTTCAGTCATAGCCACAGCTTCCGGTGAATTAACTTGAGATATTAATTTTCCATCTTCGATGGTAAAATCCACTGCACCGTAGTTAGAATATGTTGTCATATAACCTGGATGGATGGTTCCCCAGTTTCTTGCGCCGCGAATCGCCAGCGGATAAGTTCCCGGTCCTTCAAATTCCTTAAGTTGTTCACATACATCGAAAAGTTCTTCCATTGTTGTCGGCGGTTTTAAACCTTTTTCATCAAATACTCTCTTGTTGTAAGCCAGTACATTGGATTCAAATCCTAAAGGTAGTGCCCATAGAGGACCGGAACCGATTTTATGTCCTGCTTTTAAATTCCATCTAAGTCCACCGATGATACCTTCATAAAAATCACCTACATTGTAGCTTGAATCTACCATATTAGGATCGTCTAAGAATTGATCCAAATTAGCCGTATATCCGGCGGGCGCATATTCCCAAATTTGATAAGCACCTGTCATAAACAGGTCAGGATCTCCTGATCGAGAGTTAAGGGCTATTGTCAACTTGTCAAAATAATTTTCTTCCGGGGTAAGCGAATACTCAACTTCAATTCCTGTTTCTTCTGTAAATTCAGGAATCTTTTTAATGATTGCTTCAGCATAAGGGTGTTGATTAAACATAACCTTGATGGTTGAACCACTTGCCATATCCCAGCTAAAGCCCTCTACGGCAGGTGCAGCATCGCCACTTGAATCAGCTTCATCTACCGGCTTTGAACATCCCATCATATTAAAAGATAAAACCAGTACGATTAAAACAGATACAAAAATTTTGAAACTTTTGGATTTCTTCATGTTCCCCTCCTTAGAAATTCATAAGAATTGAGAATTACTTTCTCATCGAAATATTATTCTCGCTTGTTTAAGGCTATTATACACTCTGATTTTTTTTAATTGAATGAAATATATTACTAAAATTAATACTTTGTTTTTGTGAAATATTTATCGTTTTTTTATGATAAAAATATTTTTATGATTTTTGAAATATTTTTAATATTTAATCAGATGCATTGCTTTCATCATATATGCTATAATATTGATATTGCAACCGTTGTATTAATGCGTGCTTTTTTAATATTTCTTTTAAATATCATTTATATTTAGCCATAAAGTGTATAATTTTTCTATATGATGTATGAAGGGTAAGGTAGAGGTAATCCATGAGATTTTTTAGATTTTTCAGCATTAGAAATAAAATATTTATGTTTTATGCTTGTTCTATTTTAATCTTCTTAGCATTAGTCGGTTATATTCTTTCTTCCTTGTTTTTTACGACATTAGAGGAAAACCAGATCGACTACTCTATAGAATTGGCCAATAAAACCCAATATAACATCGAGTTCTTTTTAAACTATGTCAACAATACAGCTGCTCTTCTTTCCAATAATGAAGATATTATCGAAGAGTTGTCTTCAGATGATGGTTTAAATAAAGCGGGTATCAATAAAATGCTGGAAAATACCGTAAGCCTCCATGAGTATTTGAAAGGGATTTATATAATAGGACAAAATGGGATTGTTTATACCAGTGATCTGGGAATCAATGATGATGCGTTAATCCTTTCTTTTAAAGATTTTATGGACCCAAGTAACCCCGATGAAATTTTTAAAGATTCTTATACTTATAAGTACCATACTTCATCTAATGAACGTACTTTAACCTATACCAAGCACATATATGATTATAGAAATAATGTAAATCACGGCCTGTTAATCATTGCCATCAATTATGATAATGTACGAGAGCTTATTATGACCACATCTGTCACCCATTCCAATAAAATGTTAGTTGTAGACACACAAGGGGAAACTTTATTTACTTTTCCATTCAATTCTTATTTAGACGAAGTCATATATAAGAACCCTGAAATATTGTCACAAAACAGATTGAGGATTACGGGTAAGGTTTTTGGTACGGAAAGCATCATTGTATCCGACACGGTTAAATACAGCGGCTGGAAAATCGTTAGTATCCACCCTCTCAACAATATACTTGCAGCTACCCAAAATCTCTTTATCCAAATGGTAAAAATGATGGCTGTATTTTCTATTATTACAGCTATATTTGCTTATGCTTTTTCGTATTCTATAACGAAGCCCATCATGATTCTTTCCAGCAATATGAAAAAGGTTGAGAAGGGAAATTTATATGTCAATATCGAAGTTAAAAGCAATGACGAACTGGGACAATTAACAACTGCCTTCAATAAAATGGTTAGGAGGTTAAATCTCTTAATTGACAAAACCATAGAAAATGAAAAACAAAAATCTGAGATGGAATTTAAGATACTGCAAGCTCAAATCAATCCCCATTTTTTATACAATACTTTAGACTCAATAAGGTGGATGGCAACTTTACAAAATGCACCTTTAATAGGCTCTATGGTTGCCTCTATCATCAATTTACTAAAATATAACTTCTCCAGAAAAGATACTTTGGTCTCTCTCAGCGAAGAAATAGAGAGTGTAAAAAACTACATATCCATACAAAAATTTAGATATGGTGATATATTCGATATCGAATATGATATCCCTGATGATATTTTAGAATACAAAACGATAAAATTCATTATGCAGCCCATCGTTGAGAATGCAATTTTCCATGGATTTGAGGATATAGACCATACAGGCGTCATCAAAATATCCGCCTGCGTGGAAGAAGATTTTTTGTATATCACTATTTCCGACAATGGTGTGGGGATGACCGAAGAAGAGTTAGAAAATGTTATTAAGAGAAAACCAAGTAAAAAACAATACCTAGAAATAGGTATCAAGAATGTAGACGATCGAATAAAGTTTTATTGTGGAGAAGCCTGCGGTCTATTCTTAAAAAGCGTTAAAAACGTAGGAACTACAGCTGCCTTCAAGCTGCCTCTTGACATTAAGCTTCAAAACCATATGACCCGTAACCCGGAGAGCAAGGCAAGCTGACAGTAGAATAGATCCTATCTGACTTTAGAGTATTTCTTTTGATATTCTTTACAAGAGATCCCTACTTTTTCTTTAAACACCTTACTGAAGTAATAGGGATTTTCAAAACCTACTTTTTCTGCGATTTCATATATCTTATAATGAGATTCCTGCATATACTTTTTACATTTTTCAACTCTGTAATTGGTTAGAAAATTAGAAAAATTAATACCTGTCTCCTGCTTGAAAAGTAAACTTAAATAGCTCTTGCTGATCTGCGAATATTCAGCAACCTCTTCTAAGGAAATGTTTCTTTCATAATTTTCCTTTATATATTGAATGCTTTTATTGATGCAGTAGGAATACGCCTCTTCATTGGTACTGGCTATGAAGTCATATACGTCTTTGACATATACTTTTATGGCATTAAAATCTGCCAGCTTATCAAAATATAGATATCTGAATTTCGCTTCATTGACCATTTCTTCTTCAGAATGTTTCCCATGGTGGATGATCTTAGCCAAACTGATGAAGTCTATAAAAAGTTTTCTTACCCCTATCTTGTTGTAAGTACTATAGATCTTATCGAATCGATCATCTATATACGCATACAGTTTGTCCATCTCACCGTCATCAATATAGCCTCTTATAATATCCGGCCTTATCTTAACGCTGACTTCCTGTATTTTTTCAAAATCTTTATGATAATGGATCATTTTGCTTTCACTAAAAAAACATCTTCCACAAGCTTTCTTTCCCTCATCCACCAGCATTGGAATATCTAAAAGTTGACCACCGGTAGAGCTTACTCCAAAGTACATTTCTAAATCAAAATATTGCTTAATATTCCTTTTGAGAATCTCTATAATCTCTTCTTTCTCTTTTCTATGGTTATGGGTGCTAAAATTCAAGTTATATAGATAAATCAGATGATTTTCAACCATCATCATCGCTTGCTTTACATTATCTTTGGGGGTAAAAAAATTAGACAAATTCTTAAAAAATTCACTATTGCTCACGTCATAATCCAAATCGCTGTTATAGCATATTTTACCATACGCTACGAAATAATTTTCATAACACTGATTATCGATATTTATATTCATCAGCTCTTCATAGTCGATCTTAGAAATGTTAGATAATATGGCTTTTTCTAAGGCATAGTTCAGGAAATTGATTTGAATGGCATTATTGATGTTATCATTTTCTTTGGGTACGATTTCGTCAGACAGTCGCGCCGTCAATATCGACGGCACGGGAGTTGATCTCAACAACTTCGGTAAGATCGTTGGTACCGGTGATCAGCGCAACGGTACAGTCTATGCCGATGGGACAGCCGATGATTACTCGATCT
>JAKSCF010000272.1 GCA_022360735.1 Clostridia bacterium | reverse complement strand
TAATAAACTATAAAATATGTCTTTACTAAAAGCATCAAATCCTACTCCTAATCCGATACCTGCAAAAAAAATCGGACCAAAGAAGATATTGGTCATGGTTTGAACTTCGTGAGATATTTTGTGTGTATAAGGTGTCATTGAAAAAATAACCCCGGCAAAATATGCACCGGTAATAGCAGCGACACCTAACTCTTCCGAAACGTATGCTAATAATAAGCATAGTACTAAAGATTGTCCAACCACCTTATCTTTTACATTTTTATAGATTTTCAACTTAGGCATAACTTTCAGGATTATAAAACCAACTATAGATATAATAATAAAAACTAAAATTATTTTTGCTATAACGATCAAAATGTTTGAAGCTGCACTAGGCATGGCCACCCCTATGATGATTGTTAATAAAATAACACCGATTATATCATCTATGATAGCAGCTCCTAAAATTCCTATTCCTTGTCTTGTTCTTAAAAAGCCTATCTCTTGCAGCGTCTGAACGGATATACTGACACTTGTAGCAATCGATATAAGTCCTACAATTAGACTGCTTATTAAGCTTCCGGTAAGATAGTAAGCAGCACCGCTTACCATTAACATGGGTACAACAACACCCATAATGGCAATAGCAGTTGATGATTTACCACTTGCCTTTAATTCTTTTACATCTGTTTCTAAACCTGCAATGAATAAAAAAAGGATAATTCCAATTTCAGATATACCATTTATAAGTTCAGTTTTTTCCATTACAATGCCCAAAAACATGCCGGCTATAATTTGTCCCAACACAGCAGGTTGTTTAAACCTTTTACTAACTAATCCTCCTACATTAGCCGCCAGCA
Organism: Clostridia bacterium; assembly: GCA_022360735.1. The sequence continues at coordinate 2,459 of JAKSCF010000272.1, read as the reverse complement.
ATAAAATACCAATTTGGAAAAGAATTTCCAAATTCGACTCCATTACATCATCTTCTTTCCATTATTTTTTTCTCTCTTTTTTTATCTTTATATTTATTATATCTATAGCATTTTAAAATGCTATTATCATACTAATCACAAATGATAACTTTGTCAAGCAAGTCTATTTTAAATATTGTTGTTGGATTATTTTAAATTGTTTAAATCTTCGATAATTTTACTGATGGTTATTTTATTAGCTATAGTTCAAGGCTTCGATTATGAAAATTACTTCATAATTATAAAATAAGTATTATTGAATTGCCTTATTACATATGATAAACTAAATTGTTAACAATAATACTACTGAGGTGAAGTAAATGTTTGACAAACTTGATTTTATACAAGAAAAATATGAAAATCTAAGTTTAAAAGTATCTGACCCTGAAATTATTTCCAATCAGCCTGAATGGAAGAAATACGTTAAAGAAATGTCTGATATTGAACCAGTTGTTCATAAATACAAAGATTATAAAGACTTGAAAGCAAATATTGAAGAAACAAAATCTTTAATCGAAGACAGCGGAGATGATGTCGAGCTAAAAGAAATGGCAAAATCTGAACTTCATGATTTGGAAGCACAAATTGAAACGGTTCAAGAAGAATTAAAGATATTACTTCTTCCCAAAGACCCTAATGATGATAAAAATGTTATTGTCGAGATTAGAGCCGGTGCCGGCGGGAATGAAGCAGGTTTATTTGGAAGTGATTTACTTAGAATGTATATGCGTTATGCTGAAAGACAAGGCTGGAAAACTGAAATGCTCAGCATTAATGAAACCGGTATTGGGGGCATTAAAGAAGCCAGTGTTCTGATTAAAGGAAAAGGTGCTTATTCTAGATTAAAATACGAGAGTGGTGTTCACAGAGTACAAAGAATTCCTACTACAGAATCCGGAGGAAGGATTCATACATCAACAGCAACCGTGGCTGTTCTTCCGGAAGTCGATGATGTTGAAATAGATATCAATCCTAATGATGTACGTGTAGATGTCTACCGCTCTTCAGGTAATGGCGGCCAAAGTGTTAATACTACAGATTCTGCTGTCCGATTGACCCATGAACCTACCGGCATTGTGGTGACCTGCCAAGATGAAAAATCCCAGCTGAAAAATAAGGATAAGGCATTTAAAGTACTGCGCGCTCGACTTTTTGATATGATGATCCAAGAACAAAATAAAGAGATTGCTGCAGAAAGAAAAAGTCAAGTTGGTACAGGGGATAGAAGTGAAAGAATTAGAACCTATAACTTCCCACAAGGCAGAGTGTCCGATCACAGAATTAACATGACCATTTATAAATTGGATTATTTTCTTGATGGAGATATTGATGAAATAATAGATGCAATGATTACATCTACTCAAGCCGATAAATTAAAAGAGGTCAATTAAAAAGCGGGATACCCCGCTTTTTAAGATTTAATCCCTTAATTCCGTTACACTTCATTAAAACTGCATTTCTTTATTACTAATTATATACTCAATATCTCCTGCAACTAATAATGGGTATTCGTTCAGCAAGCCCTATTTACTGTACTAAGTGTTAATGATAAAATATTTCTAATGATAAAAGAATATAAATTACAGTCAGGTAGGTGTTTTAGATGAAACGAGATCATTTAGTCGAAATACAAAGCAAATTGGTTGAATATTTCAATAACGAACAATTCTTAGAGAAAACTTCATTAAAAGAAAACGATTTACTGCCATATATTGAAAATACGGCTTTTATTGTTGAGCTATCTATTCTTTATGAAAATACTGAACGTACCTGCCAAGATATATTAAGTTTATGCAAGCTGGTTTTGATGGACCTTTTTATAGACGAACCCTCTCAAGGGTGGCTGGAATACACCTATCAATATACCTTAAATAAAACATTTCCACATTTAGGTATTCTTTTGAATGAACTGGATAAAAAAGAGGTTTCTATTCTGGTATTTTTGGCTTTTCTCAAAGTTATTTTTGATACAGATCGTGAAATTTGTAAATTAAATAATGAAAATAATTATCTTATTTTAGATTTATTGTCTAAAGAAGAAGTTAATAAGCTTTACAATCCCATAGAATACCAACGTTTTCTTAAAGCATTTCATGAGCAGTACGTATATGAAATGATGCGCCTTCATCAGGAACTGACTCATCATAATACACACGATCACATCAGTGTTGTTCATTATATTGCATTAAATATAGGTCGTCAGCTTTATAAGGCTGGGATTCCGGTGGACTTAGGAAGAGTTTCCGGAGCTGCTGCAGGCCATGATATCGGAAAATTTGCCTGCACAGGAGAAGAAATAAAAAGAATTCCTTATCTTCATTATTATTACACGGATGTATGGTTTAAGAAAAATAATATCCCTCATATTGGCCATGTTGCGGTCAACCACTCTACATGGGATTTAGAACTTGAAAACTTAT
>JAKSCF010000552.1 GCA_022360735.1 Clostridia bacterium | reverse complement strand
TTTTCTGTTAATTATTTGCTTTTTCTTCATTTAGTGTTAGAATCGTTAATAGAGAATTAACAATTTTCGTGAATAATCAGGGTTTAAATCATAAATCAATAATTAATGGAGAATAATATGATAGATAAGGTTAAAAAAACGATCCATCAACATAACCTTTTAAAAAAAAATGAACATATCGTAATAGGTGTTTCAGGAGGACCGGATTCAGTATGTTTGCTGCATGTTTTGGATAGGCTGAAAAAAGACTATCATTTAAAGTTGAGCGTTGTACATATTAATCATATGCTAAGAGGAAGAGCTGCAGATGAGGATGAGGAATATGTAAAAAAATTATGTGATACTCTACAGATTCCTTGCTATGCCTTTAAGATTAATATTAAAGAAATGAGTGCAAAGCTGGGTATTAGTGATGAAGAAGCAGGAAGAAAAGCCAGATACGATTCTTTCAATGAAATATTAGAGCAAGTACAAGCAGATAAGATTGCAATAGCACAAAATATGAATGACCAAGCAGAAACCCTATTAATGCGACTTGCCAGAGGGAGCGGTCTGGATGGTTTATCGGGTATTGCCTATATTCGAGAAGGTGTGATTATCAGGCCTTTATTAGATATTACTCGAGAAGAAATAGAAGATTATTGTCAAGCTAATGACCTAAATCCTCAAATAGATCAAACAAACCTTGAAGCCATCTACACAAGAAACAAAATAAGATTAGAGCTGATACCCTATATGGAGAAAAATTTTAATAAAAACATTATTCACCATTTGTGGAAAACAACTAATATCTTAAGAGAAGATAAAGATTTTATTTATTCATATGTTAATAAATTATTTAAAACATGTGCTCATATTGAGCAATCATCTATAAAAATAGATAAAAAAATACTGAGAAATGAGCAGGCTGCTGTTCAAAAAAGACTAATACTTAAGGCAGCCAATCAATTAAATATCCAAAAAGACATTGGAACGGTTCATTTGGAAGATGCATTAAAATTGATACATCAAAATGTAACCTCAACAGGTATAGATCTTCCATATGGCTTAAGAATCGAAATTGATTATGACCATATATTATTAACATTAGATAAAAGTATGAATACTTTAGCACTAAATTACGATATCAAAGTGGGTGAAGCCATTCATGTCCCAGAATTAAATGTTCATATTCATTCCGATTATATTAAGCGAACCCAGGACTTTGTTATTCGTAATGAAGATCAAATAAAATATTTTGATTTAGACAAGATACAAAGGGGTATTAAATTAAGAACAAGAAAAGCCGGTGACCAATTTTCACCATTAGGTATGAAAGGAACGAAGAAACTAAAAGATTTTTTCATAGATGAAAAAATAGCAAAAGATGTTAGAGATACAATTCCTTTAGTCTGTTGTGGATCAGATATTCTTTGGATTGTTGGGTATAGAATAAGTGAAAAATATAAAATAGAAAACAATACAAAAAACATCTTAGTCTTAGAAATTAAACAAGTCTAAAATGATTCAAATTCTTAAATAATCAAAAATTATGACTTTTATTGTATCTCAAAATTAATTGTGGTAAAATAAAACAATGTTACGGCAATTTGAGAGGAGGGCTCGATTTTGAAGAGCTTTTTCAGAGGAATAAGCTTTTATATTCTGATATTTATAATTATATTGTCGATTGTATATATGTATGGCAAACCGCCAGAGACAGTCGAAAAATTAGATTATTCAAAGTTTGTTATTGAATTAAGAAATGAGAATATTGAATCAATACACATAACTGAAAGCACTATTACAGGGCAACTTAAAAAAACAGGTTCAGATTTTGAAACTTATGTGCCGTCGAATATTGAGCCTGAGGTTGTATTTGAAAAGTATATTCTCCCACAAGTCGAAGAAGGTAAAATTGATCTTTCAGGTCAACCACCTGCTAAAACCCCTTGGTTCTT
>JAKSCF010000092.1 GCA_022360735.1 Clostridia bacterium | reverse complement strand
TTTTGTACCAGATTCCTTCAATCAGAACCCTATCGATCTAATTTCTGATAATGCGTTAGATAATGAGCGTACGGAGGAAAGACAGTTTCGCAACGGGCGAAGATCAGCAAGCAAATCAAATGCTAACAAAAAGGGAGAATTTTTTGTTGATTTAGCAGAGCATGAAGTATTCGGCGGCGATACACTCAAGAGGCATGTAGGAAAGAAAGAGGCCACGCTGAAAGCGGTCGTTAGAGCACCGCGCAAATTTTGGGGGCCAATGGTATCAACTGAACGAAAGCAACATGGTTCGTTCAAATCCCTGAGTTCAGCGCAGAAGCTCGTAAACTCGACAATCACTCAAAACCAAGACCAAGTTAAATTGGTTGCGAGCGGCAAAAGAAGGAGAGTCTACATCAAAAAAACCTTTAATTCTAAAACCGGAATTGAAGCGAGAAAAATGGGGCCAAACGGGAAGATCGTTATTAGGAATACATATGAAGTTGCTGTGGTGCTAATCCATACGCCGGATATGCCCGGAGGCTTTATAGTATTGACTGCTTATCCATTGAATTCGAACTAGCGGAATCCAGACAGATGAAACCTCCAGTATCTTTTCAGAAGTTCTGTGAATTGTTCCATCAAGACATTGATCTTGTTTACGACAATCCAGAAGACCTCCTCGGCGATTTTGTGGAAGACCAAAGTCAAGATGAGCTTGCAAAATTTGAAAAATTCTTGTCAGAGATAATTGGCTCCGAACTGTCAAATGAGGAAATCGACAGGTTGTGGGAGGAGTGCGGCGCAAGAATAGAAATTAAGGGGATAACGATGAAGGAGTTTTTCATCGACGTTCTGCAGAGGATTCGCACCGTTGTAAAAGGCGAGCAGTAGTCCGTGTGATTTTGTATCGGACGATGCCGATCCATCACAAATGAAAGGCGTAAGCACCTTCCCGAATCTCAGTATTTTGTAGATTACGTTCTTTGGGTTAAGTGTTTGAACATGAAATCAGCGGCAACTATCGAATACAAGTTATAACAAAACACCTTTGTCATCGCGCCGGGGTGTTTGATGGC
>JAKSCF010000093.1 GCA_022360735.1 Clostridia bacterium | reverse complement strand
CATGTACCGCCTTGAAGGAAATTTAGAAAAAGAAGAGATGATAAAAATTGCCGAATCTGTAGATTACAATTAGAAGAAGTCAAAAAAAATAAAAAAAAATCAATTTTTCGGGAACAAAATCCTGCTCTTGTGTATCTTAATACATGAAGGGGCTCCCGAAAGGGGATATTGGGAATGAAAAAGGGATTAGTTTTTATTTTAGTATTGGTTATGGTAATGGGCTGTGCGTCTATGGTATACGGAGCGCAAGACAGCATCATCCAAGCAGGAAATACGATGGTAACTAAAGCTGCTTCATCTAATTCGATGATAGATCTATGCGGCAGCTTGATTCAAAACTTAGGCAACGGTGATGTGTATATCCAAGGTTATACACAAAGCTTTAATAAAGTCGATACTATAAAAGTGAAGGTTTATTTACAAAAATTGACCATTACGGGATGGACCAATGTAGACTCATGGACAAAAACAGAGACCAATGACGACTATGCTGAGAAATACTTAGTGGAGAATGTAGAAACGGGGTACTACTACAGAGTTCGCTCATATCATACCGTTATTGACAACGGTGTTACTGAATACACGGATACTATGACAGATGACATTTTAATTTACTAAGTCTATACCTTATTTTAAATTTTACCTTCTGACTTGGGGGAGTAGAATTATGGTTAAATACGATGTGGAGCCCTCTAAACCAATGATAATAACCAATTCTTAAAAAAACATATTTTCAAAGGGGTATTGGGAAGCGTATATTTAAGATAAAATGGTTATAATATATATGGAGACAAGCGTCTCCATCCCCCACTTATTTTACTTAAGCCAATTCCTCATAAATTTTACTGTTTTCCCGGTCGCTTTAACAGTAAATATATGAGTGTTGGAAAGCTGTCATTTGGACAGCTTTTTTTTTTGAAGCCCTAGCCAGAATCTTAGATTCTGATAGCAGGTTTAAATCCTAAACCTCTTTATAATTCTTCCGATGCTATGGTATAATACCCTATAGCAATAGTATAATAATAATTTTATGGAGGCAGAAAGATGTCGTATAGAGCACTTTATAGACAGTGGCGGCCAAGTCATTTTGATGAAATGGTGGGCCAGCAACACGTTACAAAAGTCCTTAAGAACCAAATTCAAATTGGACAGACCGGACATGCATATCTTTTTTGCGGAACTAGAGGAACAGGAAAAACTTCTGCTGCCAAAATACTTGCTAAAGGTGTTAACTGTCTGTCCGAGGATCAACAAAAGCCTTGCGGTGAATGTGAAAATTGTATCAGCATAAAAGAAGACAACTTTATGGATATTATTGAAATAGATGCAGCATCTAATAACGGTGTGGACAATATACGAGAATTAAGAGAAAGCATAAAATATCCTCCGGCAAAAGGGCGATATAAAGTATATATTATAGATGAAGTACACATGCTTTCAACAGGGGCTTTTAATGCACTGTTAAAGACATTAGAAGAACCACCTGAATATATTAAATTTATTCTTGCAACGACAGAAGTGCATAAACTACCGTCAACCATATTGTCCAGGTGCCAAAAATTTGACTTTAAAAGGATTTCGGAGAAAGATATAACAGACAGAATGGTTACAATCTTAAATCGTATGGGTATTAAAATGGATGCCAATGCACTTGCATTGATCGCTAGAAATGCCGAAGGGTCAGCCAGAGATGCTCTAAGTATTTTAGATCAATGTATTGCACTAGGATCTAAAGAGATTACTAAAGAGGCTATTATAGAAGTTTTAGGAACGGTTGATGATGATTTTATGCTTCATTTGACCAACTGTGTGGTAAAGCAAGAATCAGCAGAAGCTATTCTTCTCATTAATCAGATGATAGCAGAGGGTAAAGATATTCAGCAATTTATTAAAGACTGGATTTACCATTATAGAAATTTATTAATGAGCAAAATTACGAAAGATCTAGAGTTGGTTATATCCATGTCCTCTGAGAATATTCAGAGGCTTCAGGAGCAAGGTAAGGAAATGTCAATGCCTTCCATTAACAATGCGATAATGGAGCTATCCCAAACTGCGGCTGCGGCTAAATACTCTTCTCAGCCAAGAATCCTTTTAGAACTGGCAGTCGTTAAATTATCACACCCTCAAATGAATGATTCAGTAGATGGGCTTTTGGAAAGAATATCAATACTTGAAAAAACCATATCAAATGGGCAATGGATGGCAGTCAGTCAAAAACAACCCCACATTCAAGAGCCACAGCTATTAGAGGTGGAAGATGATGATGCTCAACAGTCACAAGAAGTTGAGGCAGAAGATAAACCTTCTGAAATATCACCACCAATAGAAGTCAGTCAAGATTATAGTCAACTGTGGGAAACGGTGATTAACGAAGCCAAGAGTGAAAGGCCTTCTCTAACTATGTTTACCCAAGGGGTTAACATATTGAGTATAGATGACAAGGCTGTTATTTTATACGTTGAAGGTGAAGGAAAAAAAGAATATCTATTGCGTAATAAAGATATAATAGAGGAGATATTTGCTAAACACACATCTAAAAGTTTAAAGCTAGAATGTCACTCAGATGAGAGCGGCATAAACATTATGCCAAAACCATCTAACGATGATGAGGAGATACGACAAGAATTAGTGAATTTTATTGGCAGTGATCAAGTAACTATTGTTGAATAATGAGAATAAGTCATTTATAATGTTAACTTAGGTAGAGGTTAAACATATATTTCTATATTACATTCTAGGTAATATGAATAAAATATAATGTAATCAATTATAAAAAACCTTTAATATAGCTAAGCGTAAACAAAAATATTTTGGAGGTAACAAATGGGTAAAGGAAAAAAATCAATGGGAATGGGTATGCCTGGAAATATGAATAGTATGATAAAACAGGCTCAACAAATGCAAAAGAAAATGCAGGAGATGCAAGCAGAATTAGAAAAAACAGAAGTTGAAGCAACTGCAGGAGGCGGCGCTGTAACCGTTAAGGCCAATGGTAAAAAAGAAATATTGGATATTCAATTAAGTGCTGAAGTTGTGGATCCTGATGATGTTGAAATGCTTCAAGATCTTGTAACTGCTGCTGTTAACGAAGCTTTGAGAAAGGTTGACGAAATATCATCTGGTGAAATGAGCAAATTAACCGGAGGATTAAATATGCCAGGACTATTTTAAGATTGAGGTGCTAACATGAAATATTATGCACGTCCTGTAGCAAAATTAATTGAAGAATTTGCTAAATTGCCCGGTATCGGCAGCAAGAGTGCACAACGACTTGCTTTTCACGTATTGAATATGAGTGAAAGGGATGCTTCTAATATTGCAGCCGCTATATTAGAAGCTAAAAAAAATATCCGGCAATGTTCCATATGCGGCAACTTGACAGATGTGGACCCTTGCAATATATGCTGTGACTCCAAAAGGGACCAGTCGGTGGTATGCGTAGTAGAGAGCTCTAAGGATATTGTTGCCATGGAAAAAATCAAAGAATTTTATGGGAAATACCATGTTTTAAATGGCGCCATCTCACCTATGAACGGTATTGGTCCTGAAGATATTAACTTAAAATCATTAATTATTCGGTTGCAATCGGAGGAAATTAATGAAGTGATCTTGGCAACCAACCCAACAATAGAAGGAGAAGCGACTGCCATGTATACCGCAAGACTTATAAAGCCATCGGGTATAAAAGTAACGAGAATTGCACATGGTGTGCCGGTTGGTGGTGATTTAGAGTATACGGACGAGGTTACCCTATCTAAAGCATTAGAAGGAAGACGTGAACTTTAATTTATAAAAATACTTCATATGACTTATAAAAAAAATCCTTGAATGATTAAAATTCAAGGATTTTTATGATTTATAACTTGACTTACTATTGTCTTCTCAACGCCATAACGGGTGGGATAGAAGCTGCAGAAAGCGCAGGATATACACCAAATATCATACCTGAGCCCAATGCAACTGTAGTTGCAATGGTAATAGCTTTTAAGGATATGGCAGTATCAAATCCATAATTCTCAAAGATCATAACCCCGCCTATTCCTAAAAGTGTACCGGCAATACTGCCCAGTATACTAACAAATAATGCTTCTAACATAAACTGAACTAATAAGTCATTTCTTTGAGCACCAATAGCTCTTCTTAACCCAATCTCTACCGTCCTTTCTGAAACGGCAACAAGCATGATGTTCATAATACCCAATCCACCTACCAATAAAGATACTGCAGCGATGCCGCCTAACAAGAGAGACATAACCCGGTTGGCTTCATCGGCTTCTTCTACCATCTGATTGAGATTGGTAATGGTAATCACATCTTCACCGGAATCTGAGTCTGAGGGACCGGGGCCGCCGCCGCCATCATAACCCTCTTTCATCATCATCTCTTTCATCATCATTTCTTCCTTATCCGGGTCTGCAGAAGGTGAGCCGCCTGATGGTGCCTTGTTTTCACCAATATTCATTTTACGTTTGATGATTCTTCCCAGCTGTACCACTGCCAGATTAGCTTCATCGGTTGAGTTGGCCTTACACCAAATCTCTTCCACTGTTCGTTTTTCAGCTATTTTTTGTGCGCAGGTATAAGGGACAATAATTTTTTCATCTATACCATCTGCTTTACCTTTACCCTTTGCCTCCAGCATACCTATAATCTCATAGCTTTCGCCATCTAAGGTAATATACCTGCCGATAGGCGATCGGCCATTCATTAAACGGTTACCCACATTATAACCTACAACCGCCACACCTGCTCTTAGTTTGACATGGTATTGGGCAATAAACTGACCGTATAAGAGTTTATAATCACGAATGGCTCCAAACTGTTCATTAACACCTAATATCTCCATATCCATTCGACTTCTTTTCCACTTCATCCGTGTTTCAGCATTGACCACAGGACTACAGTAGTCCATGCCCTGCACGCGTTCGACCAAGTCATCTGCTATACCGGGATCAAATTCATAAGCTTCATTATGAGCAGTGACCTTTATGACATTGGTGCCAAGGCTTTCAAACTGTTCCATAACGGCTACTCTTGCACCTTCACCAATACCCATAAGGGAAACCACTGAAGCAACGCCGATGGTAACACCTAAAACCGTTAATGCGGTTCTTAAAGGATTAAGGGCCAAACCGTGAATAGCCATCTTTGCTGAAAATAAAAGTTTTATAAATAAAGGATTCTTAAAATTCATCTTATTATCTGTCATGACAGTGCCCCCAACTAATCTTCTTCCGACGGATTATTTTCGCCTTCAGATCCATTGCTTGGCATAAAATTATCGGACTGAATGTGTTCACTAGGTAATAAGTCACTGCTGCTGCCGGTTATGACCATCTGTTCTGCCTCTAAACCTTCGGTGACTTCTGCAAAACGGTCATTCATGAGTCCTGTTGTGATTTTAATGGTTTTTGGAATACCGTCCACTAATATTTCTACCATCTCTTCGCCATTTTCTTCAAAAACAGCCTCAATAGGAACCAGAAGAACATCTTTTGCTTCACCGGCATCCACTTGTGCAGTAGCTTGCATTCCCGGGCGTAGGCCCGGACCGCCGGTCACATCAATATAAACATCAAATTTAGTGACACCACCGGATTCACTGCCACGACTGGATACATGACTGACAGTACCTTCAAAGATTTCACCGGGAACAGCATCCACTGTAACGGCTACTGAAGCACCTTGCCTGACATTAATGATATCAATATCATCTACTCGTACCCAAAGATCCATTCTATCGGTATTGTATATTTCACCTAGAGAGTCCCAGGGACCATCCAGCTGCTCACCAACTTTTTTCTCAATATAGGAAACAATACCGTTTTTATTCGAATACACTTCCAAGTTTTTGTATTGTTCTTTTAATTGCTCAATATCTCTTCTGGCTCTTCTGACTCGGTCCAAAATTTCTCTGATTCTGTTCTGCATGTCTTTACCGGATAAGGATACAATAGGATCTCCTTTTTTAACCGATTGGAAATTATCTACATGAATATCTGTTACAATGGTATCTTCAATTCTATTCAATAAATTTTCTTCCTTCATAAATTTATCAACATATGCAGTATGTTTAAAAAAACTTATACCAGACCCGTCACTTGCTTGTGTCGCAACTCTTAAATCCATGTCCTGCTGAACCAATCCAGGATTCTCAGCTTCTATATAAGCTACATAAGCAAAACCGGTAGCAAATTGGGTGTTGGTATCACTTGAATCAGAATCCGGCGTAATTATGCTGTCAACAGGGATGGGACTGCTGCTGATACTGGTTACCGTACCTTCAATATACCCTCCAAAGTAAGGGAAATCGAGAAGCAATTTGGTTCCTTCTGTGATTTTTGAAACTTCACCTGCAGTAAATTTTGCTTTAACCTTGAATTTAGAATCGTCTACTATTCTTGCAATGGTTGTTACTTTTAAAGTATCTCCTACAGAGATATCAAAATTGGTGATACGTCCATCAATAGGTGAAGTCAAAACAACACCTTCAGAAGGATTAACACTTTCTACTTGAGACTTTGGCTTTCCGGTCATTTGTGAAAGCTCATCCAATAGAGTATCAAGATCATCTTCCTTAGCCTGTACATCCTTATCTAAGCTGTCGGCGGACATTTTTACCAGCAATTGACCTTCTGTTACAGAATCACCTTCCTCAACAAGGATTTCTTCTATAGTAAATTGCGTATCAAAATAATAGTTACGATAAGGTAATTCAATACGTCCGTCACCTGAAGGCTGAAGCTGCCCTTTGGCTTTGACGCCCACATTAATATCTCCCTTTATCACCTTTGCCGTGGAATAGATAGGACCATCGGTTTCTTTACCATAATCCCCAATAAGTGCTTTAACAGAAAAAAGTAATCCCAATAATACACCTATTACAATCAAACTAATAATGCCTATTTGTTTTTTCTTTTTACTATCCATATTTCATTCCTCCCTTTATGTCTACGCGATCGAGTTATCTACAATTTTACCTATTTGTCCATCTATCATGTGAAACGTTTTTTTGCCATATTCCGCAACATGAGCATCGTGTGTTACCTGAATAATCGTAACACCCAAATCTTCATTAAGTTG
>JAKSCF010000094.1 GCA_022360735.1 Clostridia bacterium | reverse complement strand
TGCTCTTAGCTCATCTCTTCTATGAACAATAGTGACTTTCTTTGCAAATTTTGTTAAGTACATAGCCTCTTCTACAGCTGAATCTCCGCCGCCAATTACAAATACTTCTAAATCAGTGAAAAAATCCGCATCACATGTCGCACAATAAGATACACCTTTTCCAGTTAGTTCTGCTTCTCCCGGACATCCCATTTTTTTAGGCGTTGCTCCGGTTGCAATAATTACAGTCTTTGCATAATAATACTTTTTCTCACCTTTTACTACTTTTATTTTCCCAACAAAATCAACATCTACTATATTATCTTTTTCTCTTTCTGCACCAAACGCATCTGCTTGCTCAACCATTCTAGCAATTAAGCTTGGTCCGGTAGCATTATGAACAGAACCTGGGTAATTGGCTACTTCGTCTGTAGTTACAATCTGTCCACCTACTTTTGATTTTTCTAAAATTAATGTTTTCATTTTTGCTCTAGCTGCATACAAACCCGCTGTTAAGCCTGCAGGTCCTGCCCCCAAAATGGCTATATCATACATGTTTTCCATTTCGTTGCCTCCTTTAATTTGTTTGATTCAATAATAGTTTTTATATAATAATAAGGTTAATTAATAGCTCTTAATTTTTAAAATGGTTCCATGCTTTCTATCCCACTCTTGATTAAATCAAAATCTATTAGTTGAAAGTCTTCTAATATTTCATCCGTCCATTTGGGAATCATTTTTTCTTTTATTAATTTACCGGCAGTTGCAATACTATCTTCCATAATTTTTAAAGAACCTATATCAAGTTTTGATTTTTCTTTTGTAATCATTATTGATTTGTAAGGTGTTACATTTGGTTTAATACTTCCCGATAACGGATGAGACAGTAAGCTGTGTCCATCATGAATTTTATTCCGAACTGTAAAGAGTACATCCACATAGCCGGCTCTTTCTATGTATATCGTTTCCATTCTATCTCTATAATTTCTATAGACGGTTGGGTTATTTGTAACTAAAATTCCCCGCATCATTTTCACCTCATTATGTATTGTTATCTTTCTACGTACAAAAAAAACAGAGAAACATAGCAAATAATAAATTGCCATGATTCTCTGTCTAAACCTGAGAGTTTCTTCTTAAATAGAATTGCCCCTTCGGTGCTTTTAAAAAAGCTTTTCAGAGTTCTGTCCAAATGCGGTCCTTTTACCTGAGAATTTCACTAAAGATAAGCAATCATTATCTTTAGCTTTTTCCTTCGGTGATCCAAATGGATGCTCTCCCGCATTCATCAACCAGATATCTTATTCAATTTAATTAATCAAAATATTATTTCACCTTCAGTATACAATATGTTTTCTTTTGTTGTCAATAATTTCTTAACAAGTATGGACTCATTAAATGTGGATATTTCTAATTTTAATAAATGTGTTCTCCATCTTTTATGATACAAATGTCATCAAGATATACAGTTGGTTCTTTAATAATCATATCAAAATGCATGTTACAATTCTGATTTCCCCCCATGAATAAGTTATTTCCAAAACCTAAATGAACCGTTGAAAATACTTTTTCATCGACTAAAGGATTATTAATAATTTCAGCCAACTTATTGGTTCCTATACCAAATTC
>JAKSCF010000633.1 GCA_022360735.1 Clostridia bacterium | reverse complement strand
GAAGGCCTTTCATGTAAGGTGATGGTAGGAGGCGCTGTTTTGAATGAAGAATATTCAAAACAAATTGGTGCAGACTACTATTGCAAAGACGGAATGGCTGGAGTAAGAACAGCAAATGAAATATTTAGAAATACAATTAATAATGAATAATTAACAATTAATAATTAATGAAGATTTTGCACAGCAAAATCCACCATAATTATTCATTATTCATTATTAATTATCAATTACAAAAAGGGGAGTACCAATGAGGCCGGAATGGGATGAATATTTTATGCAAATTGCAGAAGTTGTCAAAACTCGATCAACATGCTTAAGGCGTCAAGTTGGTGCAGTGATTGTTAAAGATCATAGAATTTTAGCAACAGGCTATAATGGGGCACCTTCAAATATGGCACATTGCAGCACATGTGTCAGAGAAGAAATGAATGTGCCTTCCGGAGAAAGACATGAGCTTTGTAGAGGTATGCACGCTGAACAAAATGCCATAGTTCAAGCTGCTAAATACGGCATCAATATATCCAATGCAACTTTATACTGCACAACTCAACCCTGTGTCATCTGTACAAAAATGATTGTCAACGCAGGTATTAACAAGGTCATTTATAAAGGAGAATATCCAGATCGGCTGGCTTTACATATGATGGAAGAGGCAAAAATTGTGATAGAGTCTTATGGTATTTGATTATACAGTTGTTTTTGATAGAATAGTGACGTACTGATTTTGATTGGAGGACATAAAATAAATGTTTAATTATATATGGATATTTCTAATAGCTGTTGGTGTATCACTGGTTTTTACACCTATCTCAGTTAAATTAGCCCATAGATTTGGGGTTATTGATGTACCTACCGATGGAAGAAGGGTACATAATCAACCCATACCCAGGCTGGGAGGTATAGCCATCTACCTTGGTACCATCAGCAGTATTTTATTAATATTACCTCTTTCTAAAGAGATAGCAGGTGTGTTAATTGGAGGATCACTCATAATGGTGATAGGTGTAATCGATGATATCTATGTACTTTCTGCCAAGGTGAAGCTGGCATGCCAAATTATATGTGCATCGGTGCTCTATTACTTTGGAATAAGAATTCATTTTGTAGGTATCCCTTTTGGTGAAGGATATGTATACTTTCCTTGGGTAATCAGCTTGATAATAACGGTTATTTGGGTTGTTGGCATTACCAATACCATTAACTTAATTGATGGGCTGGATGGTCTTGCTGCTGGTGTGGCGGCTATTGCTTCATTTTCTCTTGCATACATTGCATATATCAATCAAAGACCTGAAGTGGCTATGATTACTTTGGCAGTTGCCGGAGGGGCATTAGGATTTCTACCATTTAATTTCAACCCGGCAAAGATATTTATGGGGGATGGAGGCGCTTTATTTCTTGGATTTATGTTAGCAGCGGTTTCAATTATTGGACCAATGAAAGGTGCAGCTGCTATTGCTACAGTCATTCCAGTTTTGGTTTTGGGCCTGCCTATCTTTGACACGGCATTTGCTATTTATCGAAGACTGATTAAAGGAAAGCCCATTATGGAAGCAGATAAAGGGCATTTGCATCATCGAATATTATCACAAGGCATGGACCAAAGAAAGACAGTTGTAATATTATATGCTATAAGCGGAATTTTAGGAGTTGCAGCAGTTCTGGTTAATAAAAGTATGTTTTTTGATGGTGCGGTATTAATCGTTCTAACATCAGCGTTGATATATGTATTTACAAAAACTCAACATGATGAAGAAATTAATGAAAAACATCATGATATATAAAGTGGGGTAATAAGATGAGAGATAAGACAAAAGTATTGACTATTTTTGGGACGCGTCCTGAAGCCATTAAAATGGCACCGGTGGTTAAAAAACTGAAAGCGGATAAAGACATAGAGTGTTCTTTATGTGTAACGGCTCAGCATAGAGAGATGCTGGATCAAGTCCTGTACTTATTTGATTTGGTGCCGGATTATGACCTGGATATCATGAAAAAGAACCAAACATTAACTCAAATTACATCACGGGTTTTAGAAGGATTGGATGAAGCCATAAATAAAGCCCAGCCGGATGTCATATTGGTTCACGGAGATACAACCACAACCTTTGCAGGTGCTTTAGCGGCCTTTTACCATCAAGTCAAAGTAGGCCATGTTGAAGCCGGACTAAGGACTTTTAACAAGTATTCGCCATTTCCTGAAGAGATGAACAGGGTTTTAACAGGACGTATGGCAGATTTTCATTTTTGTCCGACACAAAAGAACATTCAAAATTTATTAGACGAAGGCATCGATGAGCGTAAGATATTCCTAACGGGAAATACCGTTATAGATGCATTGATTCATACGGCCAATCAAGAATACGAGTTTCCGGATACATTGCTGAGAGATATCAACTATGATGACAGCAGAGTCATAACCGTAACTTGTCATAGAAGAGAAAACTTAGGCCAATATATGGAAAATATATTTTTGGCATTGAGGGATATTGTAGAAAAATATCAAGATGTTGAAGTGATTTTTCCAGTTCACCTAAATCCAAAGGTTAAAAATACCGCTATAAAAATTCTAGGAGGATTAGAACGCATTCATCTTATTAAGCCTTTGGAGTACCAACCATTTGTTAAATTATTATCAAAGTCGCATCTAATTATTACAGATTCCGGAGGACTTCAAGAGGAAGCACCCTCTTTAGGCAAACCGGTATTGGTAGTCAGAAAAGAAACGGAACGTCCCGAAGCTATTGAAGCTGGAACAGCTAAATTAGCCGGCGTACAACGAGAAACCATAGTGAAAATGACGTCAGAATTATTGGACGATGAAAATAAATATAATAAAATGGCACAGTCCGTTAACCCTTACGGAAATGGAACAGCTTCAGAAAAAATTGTTCGAATTATTAAAGATTCTTTTATAACAACTATGAGTGATACATAATAGAATCATATCAATTTATTACGGTACTTTGAACAATAGTTCTCTAAAGGCTTAGGGAATGATTATGGTTGTCATGTAGTTAACTGTGGGGGTAGATGAATCTACCTCCTTTTTAAATTATTGGAAAACCTAAATATAAATTAGTAATATTTGTATTTTGTTTTGCTTGTAAAAATAAACAAAAAAGAAGCAGGATATTGTACAAATTATCGGACAATTGCGTTATAAACCGTACAATAGTACAATATTTTATCTTTAAAGCATAATATAATGTGTGTAGATTTAAAATATTGAAAAAATATTAACAATCAAGCCTTTACATTTACGCTTTTAGAGATATAATTATACTATTGAGAAAACGTGTCTGAAAGGAAATGATAATGTCAAATAATCGTTTTTCCATATACAAAGGATTAGCTTTGATCACCCATATAGGATTACAAATGATTATACCGATACTTGGAGCTGTATTTTTAGGACATTATATTGATGAACGTATACAAACAGGAAATATTTTTCTTATTATTTTTATTATATGCGGCGTCATTATTGGTTTTTTAAATGTATATAAAATAGTCATGCAGGACATAAAAAAAAGTAGTAAGAAAAAGTAATAAAATAGGCGGTTAGATGAATGGATGAGACCAGAGATTTAAGGTTAAAGATATACAAATATACACTGTTAACAGCTTGTTTTGCAGCAGCAGTTGCCATATTCATTGTAAAAGATTATTTTAGCTTTATTTCGGGTTTGTTTTTTGGCACAGTTATTGCAATCTTAAATTTCACACTATTGGCAAAAACAATCGAGAAATCAATTTATCTACCACCTGAGAAAGCAAAAACCTATGTCAGTTCAAGGTATTTTATTCGGTTTACCATCTATGGAGCCGTATTATACATCTCGGTGGTAGCCGATTACATAAATGTCATTGGGACAATTATAGGAATACTTACTATAAAACTGGTCGTATATGTCTTACATTTGTTCAACGACAAGCAATATTATAAAAATATTTTTAATAAAACAAAAGAAAAGCATTAACATTCCGGTTGTGCAAACATGCAAAACACAAATTTTGCATGTTTTAACATATAAAGCCATCATTTTATCAAGTTGTTAAGGTTTGACCATAACAATAATTACAATCTTTAATTTGGAAAGGAGGGTTACCGTGGAAACAGAATTTGGCCCCAAGGTTATAATTGAATTTTCAAATGGACTAGTCATTACTGAGACAGTCATCAATACATGGATCATCATGGCAATATTGATCATAGGCTCACTAATTCTTGTTCGAAATTTTCAAAGAATTCCAAAAGGTGCTCAAAATTTCACTGAAATGCTTGTAGATACTGTATATAAGTTAACCGAACAAGGTATGGGTAAAGGCAAACTTGGTTTTGCACCTTATGTTGGAACTTTACTGATCTATCTGGTATTTGCAAATTTGTGGGGGCTCACGGGATTTAGACCGCCGACGTCAGATGTTAATACGACATTCGCATTGGCAATTATTACTTTTTTTATGATTCACTTTTTTGGATTTAAGAGCAGTGGATTAGGTTACCTAAAAGGTTTTGCCGAACCGATACCTTTTATGTTGCCGCTAAATATCATAAGTGAATTAGCAACACCAGTATCACTTGCTTTCCGTCTTTTCGGAAATATTGTTGGTGGCTTAATCATTATGCATTTACTCTATGGTGCGTTAATATCATTGAGTGGTGCAATAGGACTATCCATTCCTGTTTTCCAGGCGGGAGTTCCTTTAGTACAGCATGTATACTTTGATGTTTTTGCAGGGGTGCTCCAGTCATTTATATTCGTAATGCTCACGATGGTATTTGTATCAATGGCTATGGATGAATAGGATGAGATAGGAGGTGGACAAATGGAATATAAAGATTTTTTTACAATGTTTATTGAATGGCTTCTATCTTTTGATAAAAAATCATTAATATTGGCGTTTTCTGCAATAGGAGCTGGGCTTGCAATGATAGCAGGGATAGGTCCGGGAATTGGCCAAGGATATGCAGCAGGAATGGGAGCAGAAGTTGCAGGAGAAAATCCCAAAGAAGCAAAACAATCTATAATGGTTATGCTTCTGGGTGCAGGAATAGCAGAGACATCGGGAATATTGGCACTTGTTATTGCCTTAATTCTATTATTTGGTAATCCTTTAATTAATCTTGATGGAGATAAGCTGGTATTAGCTTCATCTGCAATAGGAGCAGGACTTGCTATGATAGCAGGTATCGGACCTGGAATAGGGCAAGGATATGCAGCAGGAAAAGGTGCAGAAGCTACAAGTAAAAATCCTAAAGCATCAAAAACTTCAATGCTTGTTATGTTACTAGGTTCTGCAGTAGCACAAACATCGGGTATTTTTTCTCTTGTTATAGCATTATTATTGATGTATGCTAATCCTCTTGCTTTGCTGGAAGGAAAGCAAATTATACTTGCCGCATCTTCAATAGCCACCGGGCTGGCAATGATGGCAGGAATAGGTCCTGGAATAGGACAAGGATATGCGGCTGGAAAAGCTACAGAAGCTGTAAGCATTAACCCGGATAGTTCAAGAAGCGCTACTTTGGTTATGCTTTTAGGATCTGCAATCGCGCAGACATCAGGTGTATTTTCATTAGTAATTGCATTACTATTAATGTATGCCAACCCGTTAATTACTTTAAATGGTGCAACAATTGTCTTAGCGGCATCTGCAATAGGAGCGGGGTTTGCAATGATCGCAGGTATTGGACCTGGAATAGGACAAGGTTATGCGGCAGGTCAAGGTACAGAAGCTGTTGGAATGAGACCAAAGCTTCAATCACATATTGTTAAAACCATGATATTAGGGCAAGCAGTAGCACAAACAACAGGAATTTATGCATTGATTATTGCATTAGTGCTTTTGTTTGCAAATCCTTTAATACAATTAGTATAAGGAAAAAATTCGAAATATAAGGAGGAATATTATTATGGAACCCATTACTGGAAGAGCGTTAATTTTAGCATGTTCTGCAATAGGAGCAGGATTGGCAATGATAGCAGGTATTGGCCCTGGAATTGGACAGGGATTTGCGGCTGGTAAAGGTGCTGAAGGCGTTGGTAAACAACCTGAAGCACAAGGTGATATTGTAAGAACTATGCTTCTTGGAGCTGCAGTAGCAGAAACGACTGGTATCTACGGCTTAATCGTTGCATTGATTCTTCTTTTTGCTAATCCTTTAGTAAATATGCTATAAAATAATTTGGATGGATGGCAGGAAAGGAGGCGTTTCGTGGATATGCATGTATATAAAGGACTTGTAGAACCAACCAGTTCGACGTTTATTTTTACGATAGTCAATACAATTGTGCTTTTTTTAATCCTTAAGAAAATACTATTTAAACCTGTCAAAGAATTTATGGAAGCACGACAAAAAGGTATTGAAGATTCAATTAGCGAGGCAGAAAAATTGAATCTTGAAGCAAAACAGCTTAAGGAGGAGTATCAATCAAAGCTTGATAATATTAAAGAAGAAGGAAGAGAGATTGTTAAGGCAGCACGAATGAGAGCTGATGAACAATCAAAAGAAATTATAAAGGAAGCACAAAATAAATCTTCAAGAATGATTGAACGGGCAGAAGAAGAAATTGAAAGAGAACAGATCAAAGCAATGAATCAATTAAAAGATAAGGTGGGTTCTTTGGCACTTATTACAGCAGAAAAAATTCTTGAGGCAAAATTAGATGAAAAAGAACACGATAAAATGGTTCAAAAATTTGTTAAAGAAGTAGGCGAAGCTAAATGGCAGAATTAGTTGCATTAACATACGGTAAAGCCTTATTCGAAGTTTCTAAAGAAAACAATACGGTAGATCGCGTTCTTGAAGAAATTAGCTTCATCAAAGGTGCTTTTGAAGACGAACCGAACTTTTTTGAATTATACCAATCTCCAAGGATTAATACAGCAGAGAAGAAGAGTATTTTGAAAAAGATATTTGGTGGCAAATTAAGCAGTGAAGTGATGAACTTTTTAAATGTGCTTCTTGATAAAAAAAGAATCAGTTCATTTTTGGACATTTCCAATGAATACATAAGATTAGCAAATCTATACAAAAATATCATTGGAGGAACCGTTTATTCGGCGGTAGAACTTAAGGATAAGCAATTAAGTGATATTGAAGAAAAATTATCCACAGTTACTAACCAAAGCGTAAAACTAAAAGTTGTTGTTGATCCTTCCATCATTGGAGGGCTGAAAGTTAAGATAGGTGATAAGGTTTTAGATACAACTGTGCAAAATAAGTTAAAAGACCTTAGAGAAACTATTGATTCTATAATAGTTTAGCATAGATAGGGGTGATACTAATGAATCTTAGACCCGAAGAAATCAGTTCAGTAATAAAAGAACAGATTAAAAATTATGATAATAGACTTCAAATATCAGACGTTGGTACTGTCATTCAGGTAGGAGACGGTATCGCTAGAATACATGGTTTAGCAAAATGTATGGCTGGTGAGCTGCTTGAGTTCCCTGGTGAAGTATATGGTATGGCATTGAACCTGGAAGAAGATAACATTGGTGCCGTACTGATGGGATCTGATCAAAATATTAAAGAAGGCGACATGGTAAAACCTACAGGTAAAATTGTTGAAGTTCCGGTAGGAGAACAGCTTATCGGCAGAGTAGTCAACGCCTTGGGACAAGCCATTGATGGCAAAGGTCCAATAAAGACCGATAAATCTAGGCCTGTTGAGAGTAATGCACCAAGCGTATTGGACAGAAAATCTGTTCATCAACCGATGCAGACAGGTATCAAAGCCATTGACTCTATGGTGCCTATAGGCAGAGGACAAAGAGAGCTGATCATAGGTGACAGAGAAACAGGAAAAACTGCTTTGGCAGTAGATACGATTATCAACCAAAAAGATGAAGAGGTTATATGTATCTATGTAGCCATAGGACAAAAGAAATCAACCGTTGCTCAAATCGTTCAAACACTTGAGAATCATGGAGCAATGGATTACTCTATTATTGTATCGGCTACAGCTAGTGATATGGCACCGCTTCAATACATCGCACCTTATGCCGGATGTGCTATGGCAGAAGAATTCATGCATGAAGGAAAAGATGTTTTAATCATATATGATGATTTATCAAAGCATGCGGTAGCCTATAGAGCCATGTCATTATTGCTTAGAAGACCACCGGGACGTGAAGCATACCCAGGCGACGTTTTTTATCTTCATAGTAGACTTTTGGAAAGAGCAGCTAAATTAAGCGATAAATTAGGCGGAGGCTCAATTACAGCTCTACCAATTATAGAAACACAAGCCGGAGACGTTTCAGCATACATACCTACCAACGTTATCTCTATAACAGATGGACAGATATTCCTTGAATCTGAATTATTCTTCTCAGGACAACGTCCTGCAGTCAACTCAGGTATTTCTGTTTCCAGAGTAGGTGGGGATGCTCAATTAAAAGCCATGAAAAAAGTATCAGGTAAAATTAAGCTTGAATTAGCACAATATAGAGAGCTGGCTGCCTTTGCACAATTCGGATCTGAATTGGATAAAGACACGCAAGCGAGGCTTGCTCAAGGAGAGCGCTTAATGGAGATTTTGAAGCAGCCTCAATATGCGCCGGTAAAAGTGGAACATCAAGTCATGATTATATTCACAGCTATTAATAAATTCCTTTCAGATATACCGGTTTCAGAAGTTAACAGATTCGAAAATGAATTTTTACAGTTTATGGATTCACAACATCCGCAAGTTGGAAAAGAGATCAAAGAATCTGGAAAATTAGAAGAAACCACTGAAGAAAAACTGAAAGCAGCTATAGAAGAATTTAAAAATATTTTTGAATTGGAAGCGTAGCTGTTTGCTCAGCACATGGAGGTGAGTAGATGGCAGGAAAAGGAATGCGCGAAATCAAGCGCAGAATTAAAAGTGTCAACAGCACCAAGCAGATAACAAAAGCAATGGAGCTGGTTTCTTCTGCAAAATTAAGGAGAGCAAGGCAGAAGTATGATCAAATCAAACCCTATTTTAATACGGTAAAAGACACCATTAATGAGATTCTAAGCGATGCTGAAGATATTCAAAGCAAATATTTTGCAGGAAGCAGAGAAATCAAAAAAACCTGTTATATCGTTATAACAGCGGACAGAGGTCTTTGCGGCGGCTTCAACTCATCTGTAATGAAAGAAGCAGTCAACCATATGAATGATAAAGATTCAGTATCTGTCATTGCAATCGGTTCAAGAGGAAGAGACTTTTTTAAAAAACACGGATTTGATTTGGATGGAGAGTACATTAATATATTAGAAAACATAACTTATAAAGATTCTCAAAAGATTAGTGCTCTTGCAGTGCAATTGTATGATGAAGAATTGGTAGACCAAGTCTATTTGATATATACGAACTTTATCAGTACCATTTCACAAGAGCCTAAAGTGCTAAAATTGCTTCCTTTCGAAAGAGTTGAGAATAAGGTTAAGGAAAATAATGAAAATCGAATGTTTGAATTTATTTCTTATGAGCCTTCTCCGGAAGGGCTGTTTAATTATTTGGCACCTAAATATGTTGAATCAATGGTTTTTGGTGGACTAATACAATCTGCAGTTAGTGAACAAGCCGCTCGGAGAATGGCTATGGAAAATGCCACAGATAATGCCGAAGAAATGATCGATAAATTAACCCTTCATTATAACAGAGCGCGTCAAGCAGCAATTACTCAAGAGATATCCGAGATTGTAGCTGGTGCAGATGCTTTAAAATAGCTTATACGAAAGGATGTGAAACAATTGGCGGATAAAAAAGGTTCTATTTCTCAAATCATTGGACCTGTATTGGATATCAAATTTGATACAGAAAGCGTACCGGAACTTTTAAATGCGATCGAGATAAAACATGAAGATCGAACCATCGTTGCTGAGGTAGCACAGCATATTGGCGATGACACAGTAAGATGTATTGCCATGTCTTCAACAGACGGTTTAATTAGAGGAATGGAGGCAGTGAATACAGGACAGCCTATTTCTGTTCCTGTGGGACCTGAAACTCTGGGAAGACTATTTAATGTTGTTGGAGAAACTATAGATTTTGACAGTGAATGTAAAGTAAAAGAAAAAATGTCCATTCATAGATCGGCACCTTCTTTTGAGGAACAAGAAACATCTGCACAACTATTTGAAACAGGCATCAAAGTCGTTGACTTGATTGCTCCATATACAAAAGGAGGAAAAGTTGGACTGTTCGGTGGTGCCGGTGTTGGTAAAACAGTATTTATCCAGGAATTGATCAATAATATTGCAAAAGAGCACGGTGGTATTTCTGTATTCGCAGGAGTAGGCGAAAGAACCAGAGAAGGAAATGACCTATACTATGAAATGAAGGATGCAGGCGTTATCGACAAAACAGCATTGGTATTTGGTCAGATGAATGAACCGCCTGGAGCTAGAATGCGTGTCGGATTAACAGGTCTGACTATGGCAGAATATTTTAGAGACAAAGAAGGACAAGACGTACTCTTGTTCATCGATAACATCTTTAGATTTACTCAAGCAGGCTCAGAAGTATCAGCACTTCTCGGTCGTATGCCAAGTGCCGTTGGGTATCAGCCGACGCTTGCAACGGAAATGGGGGCACTACAGGAAAGAATCACTTCAACGAAGAAAGGTTCCATTACTTCTGTACAAGCCATCTATGTACCTGCAGATGACTTGACTGACCCAGCACCTGCAACTACTTTTGCGCATCTGGATGCGAAGACAGTACTATCTCGTGCTATTTCTGAAATAGGGATTTATCCAGCGGTAGATCCACTGGATTCCACATCTAGAATAATGGACCCTGTTATCCTAGGTGAAGAACATTATGAGGTTGCTAGAGGCGTACAAGAAGTTCTTCAAAGATATAAAGAACTGCAAGATATCATTGCTATACTAGGTATGGATGAATTAAGTGATGAAGATAAATTGGTAGTATCAAGAGCAAGAAGAATACAAAGATTCTTATCACAACCATTCCATGTAGCAGAACAATTTACGGGCTCGGCGGGAAAATATGTGCCTCTTAAAGAAACCATCAGAGGATTTAGTGAAATCCTTGAAGGAAAGCATGATGATATACCTGAATCTGCATTCCTATTTGCCGGGGGCATAGACGAAGTCGTAGATAGAGCTAAGAACGCGTAAAACACCGGGAGGTGATCTTTTGGCACAAAAATTTCAACTGGAAATTGTTACTCCAGACCGCCATTTCTTTAGCGGAGAGGTAGAGATGGTTGTAGTACGTACCACGGAAGGTGACGAAGCTTATATGGCGGATCACATGTGGACAGTAGTGCCTCTGAAAACTGGAGTCCTAAAAATAAAAGAAAATGATAAAATCAAAAAGGCATCCTGCTCTGGTGGATTTATTCATGTTAAAGAAGGCTTGACAACAATTGTAGCGGATTCTGCCGAATGGCCTGAAGAGATAGATGTTGAAAGAGCTAAAGCAGCTAAAGAAAGAGCCGAAAAGCATCTTGAAGGCGAAAATGCCAATACAGATGCCGACAGAGCAAAAGCTGCTATGCTTCGTGCATTAACAAGAATTAAAGTGCAGGAAGAGCATAAAGAATAGAGCTTTAAAGTAATTATCAATAAACAGAAAAAATTGCCCGTAAGGGCAATTTTTTTGACGCTATCGAAAAATGAATACAGGCGTATAAATATTCGTTAATGCATTCATTTGGAGAAAATTTGATGGCATATGAACTATAAAAGCCT
>JAKSCF010000096.1 GCA_022360735.1 Clostridia bacterium | reverse complement strand
GTGGGAAAAGCCGTTTTTGGAGAAAACTTTTTGCAGATATTTATAATAAAAAAATTATCGAGACAAATATTGGACAAGATGCAGGATCTCTGGGTGCCGCTGGTCTAGCGGCTGTGGGTGCAGGTGTTTGGAAAGATTTCAGCATAGTAAAGAAGATTCATGAAATCAGTGATTATATAAATCCTGATCTTAAAGAAGTTGAAGCTTATGCCAAGATCATACCACTTTTTGAAAAGATTGCGGATATTCAAAGCGAGATAGGGGATATGATGGCTCAACTCAATTAGAAATTACCGCTATATGCGGAATTTAAAATATTTTTTTATTGAAGTGGAGGAGGAAGAATGAAAAAGATTATAAGTATTTTATTGGTTTTGGCTTTGGCTTTTAGCTTGGCTGCGTGTGGTGGTGCCGAGCAAAGCGAAGAGGCTGCATCAGGAGACGATACAGCTAATGTTTCACAATCTGATGATGGTCTTACTTTTGCTGTTTCTCTTGGGTGGATGGAGAATGCTTCAGGTCAAAGGCAGAAGCTGTCTTTTGAGGAGGCGTTTAAAAGAAATGGTGTAACGGATTATTCTATTGTGGATGCCAACTATGACCCTAAAAAGCAATCTGAACAAATTATGGCGATTATTGCTCAAAAGCCTGATGCCTTATTTCTTACACCATCTGATCCTGTTGGTATTGCTGATGCTGTAAAGAAAGCTGCTGATTCAGGTATTCGTGTTTATTGCTCAGATGGGTTTGTGCCTGGTGCATCTGTTGTGTCTACTGTAGCTTTTGATAATTATGCAGGTGGTATGTATACCATGAAAATGTTAGCGGATGCTTTAATTGAAAAATACCCTGGAACTGAAGATATTGAAATCGCTATGATTGATCTTCCTTCCAATGAAGGCTGGGATGCTCGGGGTCACGGTGCAAAATATATTCTCTCCCAACCTCAATATAGCCGTATTAAAGTCACTAAGACATGGTCTTGGGATTCTACAGGCGCTGTTACTCCCCGAAATGCAATTGACTCCTTTTTAACTGCTGACCCCGAAAAAAAATTAAGAGGTATTTGGTGTGCATGGGATGGTGCAGTATTTGAAGGCTTAGAAGCTACCGCAGAAGCTAGACCTGAAATCATGTATACAGGCTCTGATGGCGGCAGGCAATGTTTTGAAAAAATGGCTGCTTATCCTGATCAATTTCTTATGACTGTTGGTGAGTCTGTTTATGCGATGCCTGAGCAACTAACCGGATATGCAATGGACGTTATCAATGGAGAGCGAGTGCCTCGTATCGTTATGGCGCCTGGTTATGGTATTACAAGTGACATGATTATGGATGCATATGATATTAAAGATTATGAAGTAGATGGTATTACAGTTTGGGATTTGGTTTGTGACTATGACCTGCCGGGCTATGTAGAAAAAATAAATAGTGCTTTAGAAGCCAATGGCAAAACAACCCGTTGGGTACCAACAATTTAATTGTTCTTTTCAAAATTAGGGCATTTAAATGATGCCCTAATTTTGAATATATAAAATAAAGGGAGGACTTGCGCCATGAGTGAATATCGCTTGGAAATGAAAAATATTAGCAAACAATTTCTCTCATTAAAAGCATTGGATAAAGTAGATTTTAAATTAAAACGAGGTGAGGTTCATGCTCTGTTGGGTATCAATGGTGCAGGTAAATCTACATTAATCAAAGTGTTGTCCGGTGTCTATAGTAAAGACGAGGGCCAGGTCATGATTGATGGGAAATTAGTTGAGATTAATGATCCTAAGGATGCTATATCTACAGGTATTTCAACGGTGTATCAAGACCCTCAAATGATAGAGAGTTTCACAGGATATGAAAACATTTACTTGGGCAGTGAAAATGATAGGAAAAGCATTTTTTCCGGTTTGAGTAGAAAACAGATGCGTAAAAATGCTCAAGCGTTATTATCTCAATATCCGTTAGAAATTGATTTAGACAAAAAAGTATATGCATTGAGTGCCATAGAAAGGGAAATTATTGCAGTATTACGTGCTTTGTCAAAACAATGCAAGATATTAATTTTAGATGAACCGACTTCGATTTTAACAGAAAAAGAAAAACATATTTTATTTGATGTGATTAAGATGCTGAAGCAAAATGGTGTTTCCATTATATATATTACTCATCATTTGGATGAGGTAAGTCAGGTATGCGATCAAATAACAGTGTTTCGAAATGGAAAAAACGTTGCAGAGGTAAAGGTTAAGAATCATCAGGTTAATGTTCATGATATTGCTGAGCTGATGTTGGGTGAAAAACTAGAATCCCTATATCCTCAAAAAAACAAAGAATACTTGTCTGAAACCATGTTAGAAGTAAAGGATTTGTCGCTTAACGGTAAATTTGAAAATGTCAACTTCCAAGTAAAAAAAGGAGAGATATATGGTATCTTTGGGCTGGTAGGCTCAGGGATTGATGAAATCTCCAAAATATTATTTGGGGCTATGAATGAGTCATCCGGAAAGGTGTATAAAAGTGGAAAAGAAATAAACCTTAAAAATCCCAAGGCAATGATTGAAGAGGGTGTGTTTTTAGTGCCGGGTGACCGTAAGAGTGAAGGGCAGATTGGGAACTTTTCTATTGCAAATAATATTACCATTGCAAAGATGAAACGAGTTCTCAATAAAATAGGGCTGGTGAAAAAGGGCATAGAAAATTCCGAGGCAGAAAAAATGGTCAATCATCTTTCTATTGCAACCACCCATATTCATAAAAAGGTTCAAGAACTTTCAGGCGGCAATCAGCAAAAGGTGGTTATCGGAAAGGGATTGTTTACTCAGGCAGATGTATATATTTTCTCAGAGCCGACAGTAGGTGTAGATGTGGGAGCTAAGTTTGCAATTTATGATACCATGCGTCAGTTGTCAAAGGATGCAGCGGTTCTGATTATTTCTTCTGATCCGGAAGAAGTCATTGGAAATGCAGACCGTATGATGGTAGTTCATAAAGGAAAGACAACTTTAAAAGCCGATGCTGAGAACACGTCGTTAAAAGAAATGCTTGTGTGTGCCGTATCAGACCAAGAATTGATAAAGGGGGGAGCATAATGGAAAAATACAAGAAATATATGTCCAATGAAGTCTTTACTATAGGCGCATTTATGGTTCTATTTTTAATCGTTGTTATTGTTTTTCAAAGTTTAAACCAATCTTTTCTAACCCCTGCTAGTATCATCAACATGTTAAAAACAGTATCTGCAACGGCTATTGCAGGCTTGGGTTTGACCTTTGTTATTATCATCAGTCATTCCGATATTTCTTTTTATATGAGCTGTTGTTTTTCAGCTATGCTCATGGCCTGGTTGATCCAGCAAGGCTTTCATCCTGTTATTGCAATCTTAGGGGGCCTTATAGGCGGTATCTTTTGGGGTTTGATTTCTGGTATTGCAATTGGAAAATTTAAGCTCCCCGATATTATCTCAACCATTGCTATTGGATCAATTGCTTTTGGTGCTGCTTATATCTTTTCAGATGGTACATTTATTTATGATAATTTTATGGAATCAGGTATTCGAAATTTAAGTGAGTTTAATATATTAGGAATGCCTCTTCCCATTTATATTATGCTTGGGCTATATCTGATGGCTTATATCATTTTAGAAAAATCAAAGCTGGGACGTGACTTTTATGCAGTAGGTGCCAACAAGAAGTCAGCTTTTTTTTCAGGTATCAATGTTAACAGAATCATCATTGCAGCATTTATTGTCAGCTCAGTACTTGCGGCAGTGTCTGCCATGATTTCAACGGCTGCACAGGGTAATGGCAATGTCAAAATTGGACTTAATCTTTTGATGCCTGCCTTTACTTCTATTTATATCGGTTGGTCCGTTTTTAGGAGGCCTTGCGTGATTGGTACTTTTTTGGGTGCATTGTTTACGACTATGATGACAAATGGGTTTATCATTATTAATATTCCATTTTATTATGGTGATCTCGTTATTGCACTTGTTCTTTTGTTTGCTATCCTAATCTCAAAGATTGAAATTACATCAGGCCTTAAGTTATTTAAAAAACAAAAAGTAGGAGGGAATGCAAGATGAACAGCATGGTCACTATAACAAAAAAAGCTTTTAAACCTGAGTTTTCTCTCTTTTGGATTCTAGCTTTAACTTTTGGCTTTTTTTCTATAAAAGTGGGCAATTATTTTTACAGTACAGGGAATCTGATGAATATTTTAGCGCAAGCCAGTGCCATGGCTATTATGGTATTGGGTGTTACATGGGTAATCGGAGCTAATGAAATGGACTGTTCTTTTCCAGATATTGCAGCGTGTGCAAGCATGATTTTTGCTATGATGGTTCACAAAGGGAATGCCATTGGCATTTCAATTATTTGTGCATTGGTTGTAGGTGTATTATTGGGCCTTATGACAAGTTTTTTTGTAGTTAAATTTAACTTCCATTCTTTGATTACGACTATTGCAATGGCTACGATTGCAAAGTCCATTGCAGCCATTATTTATCAAGGTATGCCCCT
>JAKSCF010000347.1 GCA_022360735.1 Clostridia bacterium | reverse complement strand
TTAATAACAATGATTTCATCCATATTTAAATAAGCTTGAATAGCATTTTTAATCTCATCAGAGTCCAATCCTTGCTTTGAAAATGAAAGGTCATACGCTGCATATCGGACTTCTGCTGCCAAAGATTTTATCTTTTTAACGATTTCTTTACACGCCATAATTCCAATGCCCTTTGGAAGCTGTTTATTTAAAGTTAACAGCAATTCCTGAGTATCCCAGTGGTTCACCAGCTCAAATTCCATATATTCGCCAATACTTTCTATGCCCAGTGACAAAGGATGCGCAATACTTATTTTAGGATGTGGTGAGAATCCTTGTGAATACACTAACTGAATGCCGGCTCTTCTGAAAACTCTTTGAAATACATTCATTAAATCCAAATGCGAGATATACTTCATATTGCCTATTTTTGAAAACTTGATTAAATATTTATTCATTTTGCTCCACCCTTACTTACAATTAAATGCTTGATTAATGCCACAATTAGTACATTGTTGACGGCAATCTACAGTCAGCGCTTCTTCATAAGCCCTATCATTTTCTTTCATCAGATACGCTTTTGATACGCCTACATGAATATGTGACCATGGCAATATTTCATCATAGTCTCTATCTCTAACGGAATAAAAATATGGATTAATTTTTGAATCCATAAATGATTTCATCCATTTATCAAAATCAAAATATTCTCGCCAACCATCAAATTTACAACCATTTTCAAAGGCTTTAATCATGGTTTTTCCCAATCTTCTATCCCCTCTGGCAAAAATACTTTCTAAAAAGCTGGTATGCACATCGTGATAATTGTAAGTTACATTCTTAATTTTTTTAAGCTTTTCCAATAAGTACTGTTGTTTTTTCTCCAACTCTTCCATATCATCCATGGGAAACCATTGAAACGGTGTATGAGGCTTAGGTACAAAATTCGATGTACTAATGGTAATATTAATTCTTTTGCTCTTCTTTTCTTCCAAACTTCTAAAAATATGAATGACTTTTTGAGCGATTTCAACTATACCATCTAGGTCTTCATAGGTTTCTGTGGGCAAACCAATCATAAAATAAAATTTAATATTCCCCCATCCAAGTTTAAAAGCATTTTCAGCAGCAGAATATATGTCATCATCTGTAATGCTTTTATTAATAACATTTCTTAAACGCTGCGTTCCGGCTTCAGGGGCGAAAGTTAACCCTGACTTTTTATAGCTTTGAATTTCCTCCAATACTTTAAAGGAAAATGAATCCAATCTTAATGACGGCAACGATAAAGAAATATTTTCTTGACGACATTTTTCCATCATATTGGTGACCACCGGTTCGATATTGGAGTAGTCGCTGGTACTTAAAGAAACAAATGATACCTCCTCATGTCCAGTATTTTTTATAAGTTCATTGGATATCTTTTGAATATTCTCCATGCTTCTTTCCCTTACAGGGCGATAAATCATACCCGCTTGACAAAAACGACACCCTCTTGTACATCCTCTGAAGATTTCTACCATGGCTCGATTGTGGACAATATCAATAAAAGGAACAATCATTTTATCAGGATAATATGCTTCGTCCAGATTTTGTTCTATCCTTTTTGAAACAAAATCTGGTGCATGGTCATACAGCTTGTCTATACTTTTAATCGTCTGATCTTCGTTATAGGTAACATCATAGAAAGAAGGCACATAAACCCCTGTTATAGAAGCGATTTGCTTCAAAAATTCTTTTTTTTCCGCTTCGCTTTCCTTCCATTGGATGTATGCCTTCATAATCTCAATATTTAGAGATTCTCCTTCTCCTAATATAAAGAAATCAACGATATCTGCTAAAGGTTCCGGGTTATAGGCACAAGGCCCTCCTGCCGTAATAAAAGGAAAAGTATCATCTCTATCCTGACTTAAAAGCGGAATCTGTGATAAATTGAGCATATTTAATAAATTAGAATAGCTCAATTCGTATTGAAGGGTAAATCCTACAATATCCACATCTTTTAAAGGTGTCTTAGATTCCAAAGCAAATAAAGGCATGTTATGGGTTCGCATGAGCTGCTCCATATCATTTGCAGGTGCAAAGGCTCTCTCACAAGCCATATCCTTTTCATTGTTCATGGCATGGTATATAATCTGCATACCCAAATGAGACATTCCAATTTCATATGTATCAGGAAAAGCAAAAACAAATCTAGCTTTCACTTCAGATTCAGTTTTTAAAATTGAATTCACTTCTCCTCCAATATAGCGTGCGGGCTTTTCCACCTTTGGCAGAATTTTCTCTAAATCTTGTTCTATTGACATGCGCTAGCTCCTTTTATAACTTATATTCTATTTTTTAAAAATGTTGGATTATTATTAATAAGGTTTTGTATATTAAATAACATTTTTTGTTTTAATGCTTCTGTATATCTGAGATTATTTTTCTCAATTTCTGACATTAAGTAATGAGTGAATTGGCCATAAATAGTACTGGATTTAATTTTTTTCATCGGTATTATTCTCCTAGATCATTTTGTATATTTATCTCCAAATTCTTTAGATGCTCTTTTTATCTCCAATAATTTTGTAAAATCCGCATAAATACCATGTTCAAATATACCCTTTAAAATATCTGTTTCCGAAAGCTGACCTTTATATTTCCCCTTTTCATTGACAACTGTAAACAGTCTTTTTTTAGAGGGATTATAGGTGTCAACCGCGTGCTTTACTTTTTTATTACTTTTATACACAACAATCTTGCTGGATGCTTGATGATCCGGTTGTTCCATAAATCTAATAATTTTATAAAGCACAAAATGACTCTCTCTTTGAGAAGATATAAAAATATTTATGGCAACACAACACATGGTAATATACAATATATCATATTGTAACAAGTAAACCCCCATTAAGAAAAGCATAATAGAAAATATTTTTGAAAAAATTAATGATATCTTAATGGCTTTTCCATAACCAATAAAGTATGAAAGATATAATCGTATAATCTTCCCTCCATCTAGAGGTGAGATAGGCATTAAATTAAATGTTCCAAGAACAGTATTGACGAATACAATCTCTTTTATGAGAGGATGGCTAAAATATTGGTATAAAAAATTGAAAGCAAGGGCATTAAGAAGATTCACCAGTGGTCCGGAAATGAGGATGACAATTTCATGAGACGGCTTAAGAACATAGTCTTGCATATTTAATACGCCGCCCCAAAGATTAAGTTCCATTTTATCAATTTTGTAATGAAATAACACAGCAACGATATAATGGGTCCATTCATGTAATAATACAAAAATAAAGCAAATTAAAAAGGTACTCAACTCTCCCATTATTATGGAAATAATGAGTACAAAAAATATAACATAATTAATTTCTAACTTTGTTTTAGGAATCTTTAATGTAAACATATGTCATTTTAGATTGATATAGTCATTGGGATCTACAATTTCTCCTTCAATCCATAATTCAAAATGAAAAAAGCTTTGACTATCTTCATATGTATTAACCGATGCCAGAATATCACCTTTACTCACTTTTTGCTCTTTTTCAACATATATATTTGTACATTTTGCATAGATAGAAAAAATATCGTTTCCATGATTTACTTTTATGTAATCACCATAAGTCGTACTATTCGCGACTTCTTCAACAACACCGTCCCCAATAGAATAGACTATAATTTCTTCCTCTTGTGAAAAATAATCTACACCTCTTTGAAAGCTGCCGGTTTCAGTTACAGAATCATAACTGCTTCCAAAGGTTGAAATAATATTTCCTTGGTCTACCGGAGGTACAAAGCCATAAGTATAATCTGTCTTTTTAAAGAGACCGGCAATTTTTACAGGGAGTTCCGGCGCTTTTTTTATAGTATTAAATGCTGTTATAGAGGCCTCTTTGAAATCAAATTCCATATTGAATCCTGATTCAACAACATTAAAAATTCTATTTGTAAAGGTCATGTTAGCTTTTTTAAGCCCTATTACTGCTATGACAATAAAAATACAGATTAAAATTTGCATAATGATAGTCCCAAATAACCTTCTATCTTTCCTTTTGTAAAATTTCCTTTTCATATCTTACCTCCTATAAATCCCTTGTTAAATAGATATTGAGATAAGAAAAGAAATATTACTCATAATAGAAAGTTTGTTCAAATGTTATGCTATATATTAAAAACCTACAATTTCAGCTGATCACTACACAATTTCTTCCTTTTTCTTTAGCACTATAAAGAGCCGTGTCTACTCGAGTCAATAGTGAATCAAAATCATCACCCTCAAGATACTGAGTAATGCCTGCGCTGATGGTAATTTTTTGGGGAATATCCAACTCAGATAAGTTAATTCGGATTTGTTCAATTAACAGAAAAGCTTGTTCTTTAAAGGTTTCAGGTAAGATAATGATAAATTCATCTCCGCCTAATCTTCCGAAACAATCCGATGTGCGAAGTCTTTCACTAACAGCCTCAGCTATCTTAACCAATACATTGTCTCCTACAGTATGTCCATAATTATCATTAACCGTTTTAAAAAAATCAATATCAAACATCACCACTGAAAAAAAATTGTTATATCGCTCTGCTCGAGACAATTCAATTTCCAAAATACTATTAATTCGCATGCGATTGGCAATACCTGTAAGATAATCTGTTAATGCTAAGTTTTCCAGGCATTCATTTGTCTTTACTAAAGTTTTTACGGCATTCTGACTTTTCGTTATATCCGTAAAAGTGATTAACTTTCGATCTTGAAAATAAAGAATGGATATTTCAGCATAACGATAACTACCGTTTTTGCATTTTATTTTGGTTTCAATAGCTGAATCACCGGACCTCTGACAATGATTCTGGGGTATTTCTTTGATTTGCTTTATAATTTTTTCTCGATAAGATGTATTAGGATATGCCTGATCATAAAGAATTGATTCAGAGGCAGCATCTTGCTTTTTATACCCAAATGTTAACGAGAAAGTTTTATTCATATATTCTATCTCTTCAGTTTGTGAAATGGAAATAATGATACCAATAGGAATATGATCAATGATTTTATGCAAAAAAGCCTCATCATATTGCCCATGAGTATTTACAACTCTAGTGATATTCTTTAATTGTTTTTCACCCTCTGAAGAACATTTTATTACAGCTTCATTGTCTATATTTTTTTTACCCATAAAATGCCTCTTATCATCAAATTATATATATATAGAAATAAAAAGAAGTAAAAAGAGATCATTGTAATATAAAAACGAAGATTATTAGAACATCTGAAAACAATTATAATAATAAATAGAAAAAGCCCCATGACATGGAGCTAATTGGTGCGAAGAGCGGGACTTGAACCCGCACAGGTTGCCCTACACGCCCCTCAAACGTGCGCGTCTGCCTATTCCGCCACCCTCGCAAATTACTGTATCTTCTCAATCTGCCAGTTTTCTGCCCCATTATAAATATTCATAATATTGGGTCTCACATTACCGACAAGTTCGTTTTTAGCTATAATTGCATATTCTTTATATAACAATGTATAGTATGGCAAATCCTGTTCTAGTATGTCTGTAATCTCATGAAATACCTTTTCTTTCTCATCTTGCGGTAAATATCTCTGAAGTTCTACAAGCAAGTAATCCAGATATTCATTATAATAACCTATTGGGTTATTATACTTTGAGTGTAAAGCGAATCTAAAATCCATGACAGGGGATACGCTCCATCCTCCTAAAAACATATCAAACTTACCTTGGTCTATATATTGTTGATACTCATCATAGCCAATATATATTATTTTAGTCATTATACCTACTTTGTCAAGACTTTTCTTTATTATTTTTGCTGTAGCAACTCTGTTTTTATTTTCTGAATTGACTAACAAATTCAATGTTAAATCATTTCCTTGTTCGTCTTCCAGATAAATATCCTCATCTTTGTTCTCAAATCCGGCTTCTTTGAGCAGTTCTTTAGACTTTTCTAAATCATAGGTATAGGTATTTAGAGCTTTATTAATGCCTAAATAATTAGGATAATATATATTATCACTTTTTATGCCTGTGCCAAAATATACATTATCAATAATTTCATCCTGATCGATAACATAAGCGATGGCTTGGCGAATACGTCGGTCCATTAATAAAGAATTGCTAAAATTAAAACCTAATATTTCCACTTCATTAGAAATAAAATCATATATAGAAAGTGTTTTATCTTCTAAATACTTTTCCCAATCGTGATTTTGAGACATAGCGATATCAATATCATTGATCTCTAACAAGCCAATAGATTCCTCAGGTGAAGGCACTATTTTAAAAATCAAATCGCTCACAGGCTTGTCTTGTTTCCAATACATTTCATTTTTTTTAAGTTTTATATATTTTAGCTTTTCTATTTCATCTACTTTATACGGTCCTGTACCCACAGGAAAAAAATGATCGATACTTTTATAGACATTATCCATTGAACCAACATGGTGTTGAGAAATAATTGGAAAAATAAAATTTTCTATTGAATTATCATATGCATTTTGAAATACAACTTTTACGGTATATGCATCGATCTTATCTGCTCGCTTAACATTACTGATGAATTTTTTATATTGAGAAGGTGCATTTCTTCTATTATTCAAAAGTGTATGAATGGTAAAAATAACATCATCGGCTGTAAAGCTTTTATCATCGTGCCATTTAATATTACGATTCAAATGAAATATCAATGTAGTTCCCTCGTCCTGATATTCCCAGCT
>JAKSCF010000600.1 GCA_022360735.1 Clostridia bacterium | reverse complement strand
TATAATTAATAATGAATAGACTTATTAAATCTTAATTTTCTGGACTATCTTCCATATGAACACTTGAATGATACCTTTCACAACTTAATATCTAATAATACTCTTTAATCAAATTTCCAAGCAGTTGTGGTGAAATATTTGAGCCTGTCATAACCAACACAACATTTTTCCCTAAAAATTGTTCTTCATATCTTTTAACTGCCGCATATACTATTGCACTTGATGGCTCACAAACCATCTTCTCTTGCATCAAAATATCTATTATAGCATCTTTTATTTCTTTCTCATTCACCAACAACACTTGATCTATACATTCAGAAGACCTATCATAGGAAAATTTTGAAATACCACCGATTAGTGCTTCGCACACACTATCTCCTTTTACTTTATAAGTTTTGTACCAAACCCCCTCATTCATTGAATCATACATAGATGGATTTAATTCTGTTTGTACACCTATTACTTTTATATCAGGATTTACTTGTTTTACATATGAGCTTATACCGGTAATCAGCCCGCCACTGCCTATTGGCACTAATACCACGTCCGCTTTAGGCAGCTCCTTCATTATCTCCAGCCCTATTGTTCCATGACCGGCAATACATACTTCGTCATCTCGTGGATCAACCTTTATTAACCCTAATGCTTCTATTTTCTTTATGCCTATTTTATAAGTTTCATCGAAGTTATCCCCTATAACGTTTATCTTTGCGTTATATCTCTCCATTTTTTCTGTTTTTGATTTTGGGGTTATGGTTGGCACAAAAATCTCTGCTGGATATATTTTTAATAAATTGGCTCCGTATGCAAGTGCAGCGCCATGATTCCCAGAAGAAATAGCAGTAACCCCCATCTTTTTTTCTTCCTCACTTAAAGAAGTCAATTTACTGATTACACCTCTTATTTTATAGCTTTTTACTATAGGTTGATGATTCTCAAGCTTCAAGTAAACCTTCGTATTTTCATTACTTAATGCATGGCTTTGTTCTAATGTTGTTGGCGATAAATGTTTATTAACTCTTTCATAGGCTCTATCTATTGTTTCTTTTTTTATCAATTCACTACTCTCCAATCTGAAATTAAATATAGATATGTTTTTAATTTAATATATTCTACTCATGTTCATGTTTAATTTGCAAAACTTGTGCCAATTTTAATTCATCATTCAGTCCTAAAATCAACAAATTTTCTTAACTTTTTTACGTTTTCTATTAATTGTCCACATGTCAATTCTTCTTCTTTTTACTTTTTATGTGAAATCGTAAATTTTTTTTTACATTCTTCTTTTGCCTTTTTTAAAATACTCCAAAAATTCACCTCTCCCTTAATTAAACCCCTTACGTTGATTTTAAAGGTTTTCATTAAAAATTACTCTTCTAACATATTGATTTTTAAGGCAAAAAAATGATAGAATAAGTTTAATATGTAAAAACTTTATACAAAAAGTTAATTTTTTTTACATCGAACTTGCCTAATCTATCATCTAACAAAAGATTAATAAAGTACAAAGCATTGGGAGGTAATTAAGATTTACAAAAAAGAATTGGAAACAATGAAAGAAGCGTTTTTAGAAAGTGACTCTATTGTTGTAATTGATACAGAAGGTAAAATAATGTTTCACAATGAATATACTAATATTTACAGTAAATATAAATCAGAAAATATTTTAGGTAAACATATCTTTGAAGTATATGACTGGCTTTCCCAAAATCCGGTTAACGGAATGACCGTACTTAGAACCGGAGAACCTGTTCTCAATCAACTACAAGTCATTAATCCCAATACAAAAGATGCCGTACAGTGTATTTTTAACAGCTTCCCCCTTAAAAATAGTAAGGGCTTAATAGGCGCAATAAACGTGTCCTCTATTATAAATACATCCAATAATGATAAAGCTGTTTCCTATAATAGAAAAAATTTTCTTACTTCAAAGTATGAATTCAACAACATAATAACCAATAATATTCATATGAAAAAACTTATTGAAAAGCTTAAAAATGCATCTAAAAGTGATTCAAGTATTTTTATATACGGCGAAACCGGAACAGGCAAAGAACTTTTTGCTCACTCTATTCACAATTTTAGTAACAGAAGTAAGTTTCCTTTTATATCTCAAAACTGTGCGGCTATTCCTGAAACGCTTATGGAAAGTATAATATTTGGAACCAGTAAGGGAAGTTTTACAGGCGCCCAAGAGAAAAAAGGCATTTTTGAGTTAGCCAATAAGGGTACTCTCTTTCTGGATGAAATAAATTCAATGCCATTAAACTTACAGTCTAAATTATTAAGGGTTTTAGAGGATGGTAAAATCAGAAGACTCGGTGATAATAAAGAAATAGATGTAGATGTAAGAATCATCGCCTCTACCAATGAATCCCTGGAAAAGTTAATTCAAAATAATAGTTTCCGAACCGATCTTTACTTTAGACTAAATGTGGTCAGTGCCAGCATATTACCCCTTAGAGAACGAAAAGATGACATCAGTTTATTGTGCAATTATTTTATAGATTATTTCAGCGATACATTTGATCAGTCTATTTCAAAAATTGATAATAATGCTTTAGTAAAACTAATAGAATATTCTTGGCCCGGAAACATCCGAGAACTTAAAAACTGTATTGAAAGTGCACATGTTAATGTCACTGATGGAATAATAAGGTTAAATGATTTGCCTCAGCATATCATCAGTAATATTAAATCTGAACACAAATTAAATATCAGACATAAAAGAGAAGCTTCTCTAAGTAAAATGGTGGAACAATACGAAAAAGAAATTATAGAAAGCTCTCTTATTGAAAACTTCTATAAAATAACAAAAACCGCAAACGATCTTGGCATTCCAAGGCAAAGTCTTTATAATAAAATCAAAAAATATAATATTGAATGTAAATAAAAGCTAATGAGGCTATCTATAATAAAAAAACTGCAAACCAAAAGGGGTATCTCAACATCTATTAGTTGTGAGATACCCCTAAAAGTTTTTTTCTATATTTATTTTACTACAGGCTTTGGAAGTTTTTCACTAATCATATTCATTAGGTGATCTGTATTTTTCTTTGGTTGGAATAATGCAGCATCTTCTACTACTTGTAATTTTGCTTTTTTATCTTCAAAACCAAATCCATCTACATACAGTGCACCACCCAATATTTTACCAACTTCTGAATTTCTGTAATAAGGTAAGTTGATTTTCATGTCTTGAACTATATTTTCTACAGATTCAAATGGTATTGGTGTTTCTAATACTTGTGCAATACCGGTTGCAACTTGCCAATTGTTATAATCAACATCAGAATGGATTGCTTTAGTGACTTTCTGAAGTCTTCTTTCAGTATTCGTAAACGTACCATCTGTTTCAGCAAATGTTGTTGCAGGGAAAACGACATCAGCTTTCTCAGCCGTCTCCGTTAAGTGGGTATCTTGTACCATTAAGAACTCTAAATGACTTAGATCAGTTTCAGTGTCTTCACCAAATATTAGTAACGCCTTGAGTCCTTCAACCGTTTCTGCTCCTGCAGTAATGCCTAAGTCTAATAAACCTTGGCTGTTATTCTTAGATTTTAATTCAACAATACCATTTCTTGGACCTCCAATGTGTCCGGAAATCACAGCAATATCAGCAATTAATTTTGCACCTTCAACAGATAAGAAGTTTTGAGTAAAGACAATCATCGCTTTTTTAGCAGAAGCATAAGCTTCGGCAACCTCTTTGGCTTCTTGACCGACATGTATATCTGCAAGGCTTTCTTTGAAGGCATCAAAACCCTCTGCATTAGCAGGTACTTTACCTAAATCAATTAATGCTTTTGCAATTTCTTTTAAGAATTTGACATCGTTCTCAGGTGTAATGAATTGATCTGGGTTGTCGTGCATGGTTTCTCCTTCAGGGTTAACAGCAATTAATTTTGCACCATTGTTCACTGCTTGACGCATTTTTAATAATGCAACAGGATTTTGTTTTGTGATATAACCTACGGCCAATATTAAATCTGTCGCTAATAATTCATCCATTGTATTTGGAGAAGCATTGGTTCCAAGAACACTTTGAAGCCCGCTTTCTCTATGGTTAAAGCAGAAAGTCTTGGCACCTAATACATCTGCCAGCTTATTCATCACATAAGCTTCTTCATTGGTATATCTGTCGGAAATAGATACACCTACTTTATCTCTGCCATTTTTCACAAATATGCTTTGTACTTTCTTAGCTGCAAATACAAACGCATCGTTCCAAGAAGTTTCCACTAATTCCCCATCTTTTCTTACCAATGGTTTTAGCAGTCTGCCGTCTTCTTTTGCAACATCAAAACCAAATCGTCCTTTGCCGCAAAGTAAGCCTTTGTTCACAACACTTTCTTTATCCGGTAATGCTCTAAATAATGTATTACCTTTAGACGTAAGGTGCATGCTGCATCCTACTGAGCAGAAAGAACAAGTCGTGTTGACCGAATCAGCATCC
This sequence comes from Clostridia bacterium, assembly GCA_022360735.1. The sequence continues at coordinate 10,009 of JAKSCF010000600.1, read as the reverse complement.
ACAGGAACAGGTTTATCCATACTTAATTTCTCTCCAAGTGCTCCCGTTGGGCATACACTGATACATTGACCGCATGATACACAGCCTGATTCAAGCAACGGCTCTTCTAAAGCAGGCTTTACAACTGTATCAAAACCTCTATCTACAAGGCCCAGTGCTGTAATACCCATAACCTCATCACAAACTCTTACACAAAGTCCACATAAAATACATTTGTTTGGATCTCGAAGGATGAATGGATGATCGTCTTCAAATTCTACTTTGTCGATTTGACCTGCAAATCTTTCCGGTTTAACATCATATTGATTTGCAAAGTCTACCAGCTTACATTCAAAGTAGTCATGACAACCGCACTCTAAACATCTCATAGCCTCTTCTTTTGCTTGCTCTTCTGTAAAGCCTTTAACGATTTCTTCAAAGTTATGGTTTCTTTGCTCCGGACTTAAATGACTCATTTCCGGTCTAAAGCGTCTTTCTCTTTCTTCGAAATCCTCCGGAGTTAGATCATCTCTTTCTACAAAGTATGGTTTAACAAATTTAACGGTCTCTCCAGCCAGGTATCCATTAATAGTTTCTACTGCTGCTTTAGCATCTGCAATGGCTTCAATGGCTATAGAAATCTTATCATTACAGCAATCACCACCAACAAAAACACCTTCCATATTGGTCATAAAGGTTTCTTCGTCTCCAATAATACCATTGCGTTTTGTAAGCATTAAGCCGTCGAATCCTTCCGGATTAACAGCTTGACCAATTGCGATAATAACATTATCGACTTCTAAAACTTCCTCTTCGCCTTCAATTGGAACAGGTCTTCTTCTTCCGCTTTCATCGGGTTCACCTAATTTCATTTTTTGAAGTCTAATTTTGCTTACTTTTCCATTTTCATCTCCGATAATCTCTATTGGATTCGTTAAATATTTAAAGGTAACGCCTTCTTCTTCTGCTTCTACGATTTCGATTTCTTCTGCAGGCATTTCATCTCTGGTACGTCTATAGACGTCATATACTTCCTCAGCACCTAATCTTACTGAGGTTCTGCATGCATCCATAGCGGTATTTCCGCCACCAACAATTGCAACTCTTTCACCAAGCTTAACTTCTTCGTTGGTTACTACTTTTTCTAAGAAGTCAATACCGCCGATCACGCCATCCAATTCTTCTCCCGGCATGCCCATTGGTGCACTTTTCCAAGCACCTAAAGCAATATATACCGCATCATATTCTTTTCTTATTTTATCAAATGCAATATCTCTACCCACTTTGGTATTGTTTATCATTTCTACGCCCATTTCTTCAATTAGGGCTATTTCTTCATCTAATAATGATTTTGGTAATCTATATTCCGGAATACCATATCTCAGCATACCGCCCATTTTAGGCATTGTCTCGAATATAGTGATACCATGACCTTCCATTCTTAGGTAATATGCAGCTGAAAGTCCGCCTGGTCCTCCACCGATTACCGCAACTCGCTTACCTGTTTCCGGTTTAATTTCCGGTATAAAAGGATTACCGCTTCCTAAATCCATATCAGATGCAAATCGCTTTAACCAAGCAATAGAAACAGGTTGATCTACCAATTCTCTTCTACAAGCATCTTCGCATGGATGTGGACATACTCTACCAATAGCTCCGGGAAGGGGAATTTTATTCTTAATCAATTCTAATGATTCTTCATACTCACCATTTGCTATTAAGCCTACATATCCTTGGCAGTCGGTTCCTGCAGGACACGCTAACATACACGGCGGTCTACAATCCCCTATATGCTGTGATAGTAACAATTCTAAGTTCGTTTTTCTAGATTCTTTTACTCTATTTGTATCGGTTCTTACAATCATACCATCTGAAATTTCAGTGGCGCAGGCTTTTAATAGTTTAGGGATGCCGTCTACTTCTACCATACACAATCCACATGATCCATATATTTCTGTTCGTTCGTCATAGCAAAGTGTTGGAATATAAATATCATTTTCTTGTGCCACTTGTAAAATGGTTTGACCGCTAAATCCTACGACTTCTTTACCATTTATATTTAATTTAAACTTTTTCATTTATCTCACCAACTTTCTATTAATCTATATTGATTGCGTTAAATTTACAAGCAGATTCACACTTACCACATTGAATACATTTTTCTTGATCAATGACATGTAGTTTTTTCACTTCTCCGGAGATAGCATCTACCGGACAATTTCTAGCACACAATGTGCATCCTATACATTTTTCTTCATCAATCGTAAATGTAAGAAGATTTGTACATGATTTGGCCGTACATTTCTTGTTGTAAATATGATCCTCATATTCATTTCTAAAGTATTTAATAGTAGTTAGTATTGGATTTGGTGCTGTTTGTCCTAATCCGCACAAAGATCCTTCTTTTACTTTAATCGCTAATTCTTCCAACAATTCGATGTCGCCTTCTTTACCTTCACCTTGAGTAATTCTTTCTAGGATTTCCAACATACGCATCGTTCCAATACGGCAATAGTTACATTTACCGCAAGATTCTTTTCTGGTAAACTCAAGGAAAAATCTTGCCATATCTACCATACATGTGGTTTCATCCATAACAACCATACCGCCGGATCCCATGATAGCGCCTGTTTTTGTTATGGAAGCATAATCTATAACGGTATCCACTAGGCTTGCAGGTATACAGCCTCCGGAAGGTCCGCCCATTTGAACCGCTTTAAATGCTTTATCGTCTTTAATACCCCCGCCTATGTCATAGATAACTTCTCTTAAAGTCAGCCCCATAGGTATTTCTACCAGACCACCTTTTTTAATCTTACCGGTTAGTGCAAATACTTTTGTTCCTTTACTCTTTTCGGTTCCAAGGGCTGCAAATGCTTCGCCGCCGTTGACCATAATCCAAGGCACATTTGCAAACGTTTCTACATTATTAATGTTAGTAGGCTTTTGCCAATATCCTTTTTGTGCCGGGAAAGGAGGCTTCAATCTAGGCATACCTCTTTCACCTTCTAACGAAGCAATTAAGGCAGTCTCTTCCCCGCATACGAAGGCACCTGCTCCTGCTTTGATTCTCATATCAAAGTCATAACCTGTTCCTAATATATCTTTACCTAAAAATCCTTTTTCTCTTGCTTGTTCAATGGCTTTTTCCAATCGAACGATAGCCAAAGGATATTCTGCTCTTACATAGATAATCCCTTCAATAGCACCTATGGCATATCCACCGATTATCATACCCTCAATTAAAGCATGAGGGTCACCTTCTAGGATACTTCTATCCATGAATGCACCCGGGTCTCCCTCATCGGCATTACAGACAATATATTTTTCTTTTCCTGGTGATTTTTTAGCCGCATCCCACTTAAACCATGTAGGGAATCCTGCTCCACCTCTTCCACCAAGTCCTGAAATTTTCATCTCATTAACAACATCATCTTGTGACATTTCGGTTAACACTCTTTTCGTAGCCTTATAGCCGCCGGCTGCTATATATTCTTCAATGCTCTCAGGATTAATCACGCCACAATTTTTCAAAGCAATACGCTTTTGCTTATTGAGTATGGTTTGGTCCTCATCTGAAATGACTGCATCTTTTGATATGTCCTCTTTTAAATGTTTATCAATCAAATCTTCAACTTGATCCGGCTGAACACTTACATAAGTGCTCTTTTCTCCTTTATCGTTGATGATATCTACTATGGGTTCCAGATAACAGGTTCCGATACATCCTGTTATTTCTAAAGTTGTCTCTATATTTTTTTCTTCTATAATCTTTTCGATTTCATCGTATACTTTCTTTGCACCTGCTGCAATACCGCAGCTGCCTTGTCCAACGATAATTCTCATCTTATTTCACCTCCCCAGAATCTTTCTGACGAATGTCTTTTAACACTTGCTTTGTACTTTCCTTGGTTAGATTTCCAAATGTTTCACCATTTATCATCATGACCGGTGAAAGACTGCAGCACCCTAAACATGCAACATTATTTAAAGTAAATAGTCCATCTTCTGTTGTTTCGCCCTCGGCGATATTAAGCTCTTCACAGATAGCATCTTCTATCATTTTAGAACCGTTAACATGACAAGCGGTTCCTTGGCATAACATAATCAAATTTTTTCCTACAGGCTCTTGCCTAAATTGAGTATAAAAAGATACTACGCCATAAATTTTTGCTACTTTAATGCCTGTTTCCTTAGCAATATAATTCATTACTTCTTTGGGCAAATAGCCAAAAATGTCTTGTGCATTTTGAAGAATTGTAATCAAACTGCCCGGAGTTTTTTTGTACTTATTCAAAACTGGGTCCAGTTTTGAATAATCAAACGCCGGTGATTGGCTGCCCCCTGGACATTGACAATTATTTTTTTCACACATTCTCTTCACTCCTTTGTTTCTTACCTGATTAAATTAAAAATGTTCTAAAAAATTTACAAGATAGATCTTTTTTCCTTTAATAAATTAATATGTTAAGGAAACTTGTACCCTAATTAGGATACGTTTGCAACTTTCATGCCACATAAAGTTTAATTGTTATAGGATTGACAATGATTGATAATTTATTAACAGTTTTTTATTTCGTGATCATGATGGCTTAAACGCATGGCGTTGTATCTACTTGTTTAATTTAATTATAGAACAAGTAGTTTGTTAATAAAATAACACGGGGAAACAATTAAAGTCAATAAGAATAAAAAGAATTTAATTAGATTATTTTTGAGATAAACTGTCCAAAAAACAAAACACTACCTCATTTTTTTATGAAGTGACATAAGCTGTACTTATACTGTACCAAAATTTTGAATAAAAAAACACTTAAATTTATAAATATTTAACAAAATTTTTTTCTTTGACATTTCAGTAACATATGTTTTCCCCTTTAATCTATTGAATATCAAATTATTATTTTTTATTATAATCAAAATGCATCTACCAAAATTTTTTAATAAATAAGTTCTATTTAGTAGATGCATTCCTATTATATCACAAACCAATGGGAAAAATCTTTCCTTATTTTAGTAGTGAAAACTGTACATACTGCTATCATTAGTTAACAATCAGATATTTATATCTCACCGGATTCCATCATTTCTTTAACTTGAGCCACATCTTTATCCCCTCTGCCGGATAAATTCACTATGATGATTTTGTCTTTTGGAAGCACTTTAGCTGCTTTAATAGCTTGTGCTATTGCGTGAGAACTCTCAATGGCAGGAATAATACCCTCTACTCTGGACAGCTCATGAAAAGCATCAATTGCTTCTTTATCAGTTATAGATGTATATTCCCCTCGGCCTGATTCTTTATAGTAACTATGCTCAGGTCCTACACCAGGATAGTCCAATCCGGCCGCTACTGAGTGAACAGGAAGGGGTTCTCCTTGGTCATCTTGTAAGTTATAGCATTTAAAGCCGTGAATAATACCTACAGTACCTTTCGTGATGGTTGCTGCATGATCGGCTGTATCCAGTCCTTTTCCAGCAGGCTCAACACCGATAATTTTTACATCTTGATCATCATAAAACGGATGGAACAAACCGATAGCATTACTTCCGCCTCCAACGCATGCTATAAGATAGTCAGGTAACCGCCCTTCTTGCTCTATAATCTGCTGCTTTGCCTCTTTTCCAATGATGCTTTGGAATTCTCTAACCATAATAGGGTACGGATGAGGTCCAACAGCTGAACCTAAAAGATAATAGGTGCTGCCGGCATTTTCAACAAAATCGCCTAATGCTGCATCTACAGCATCTTTTAATGTTCTGGTTCCGCTGATAACAGGTACAACTTTTGCGCCTAAAAGTTCCATTCTGAAAACATTTAATTCTTGTCGTTTGGTATCTATTTCTCCCATATAAATGGTACAGTCCATACCAAACATTGCACATACAGTAGCCGTTGCAACGCCGTGCTGTCCGGCCCCAGTTTCTGCAATCACTCTTTTCTTTCCCATTCTTTTAGCAAGCAAAACTTGACCAATGGTATTATTAATCTTGTGGGCTCCGGTATGATTTAAGTCTTCTCTCTTGAGATATATTTTGGCACCGCCGCATTTTTCTGTCAGCTTTTCTGCCAAATATAAAGGATTGGGTCTGCCGGTATATTGTTTATGATAATACATCAATTCTTCTTGAAAATCCGGTTCATCAATAAACTTATAAAAATTCTCCGCTACTTCTTCTAATACTTCCTTTAACGGCTCCGGTACAAAGGTTCCTCCAAATTGTCCAAAAAATTCTTTTCTTTCCATTTCATTATCCTCCATTTAACTTTTTTTAAAAGCAATGAGTGTCATGAGATTATCTATAAAGCATTTTACGCAATAAAAAAGCCTCTATATGCAAGCATATAGAGGACGGATTTCCGCGGTGCCACCTCATATTGGTTTATAACCCACTCTTCAGATACAGGACTAATCCGATATCTTAACTCTATAACGGGAGTTCCCGGGTCACCTACTGCAATTTTCAGTTCCCACTCGTAAGCCCATTCAGCACATTCCTTGATGCCGGATTCCCACCAACGCCGGCTCTCTTGAATCTCAGAGATATTGCCTACTACTCTTACTCATCGCTTTTATGATTTTCTTAATTTTAATATGATTGCCTGCCGATGTCAAGACTATTGTATTAATTTGTATTTATTTTTGTTGTTTATTCTAATCATATACATTTGATGGGTAATTCTTAATTATCCACCTGAATAGCTCTATGAAAGTCACTGACCGTATCTACGTCAAGGAGTTCTATCTCATTTTGAACTTGATAAACGTGAACATCCTCAAAATTGTTCTGAATAATCTTTCTTCCGCCTACATCCCCTGACAAATCGAAAAATTTATCCTTATATTGACAAGAGAAAATGCAAGGGTTACCCAGTCTATCTTTATATCCTGCACAAATAATTCCTTTTTCACATTTGCCGGACAAGTCCATCATTTGCTTAATGGTACGCAGAGATAAATGTGGTTGGTCACACACCATAAACATATAGGCATCACATTCTAAGGTTTCTTTTATCCCTAATTGAACAGAATAACTCATCCCCTTATCAGGATGATGATTCATAACCGGTCTTATATTATTTTGCTTAGCTATGTCTTGGATTTCTTGATGTCCGGTAACGATAGCAAGATCATTAAACTCAACTTCCATAACTTTATCTATGGTATGACAAATAAGGGGCTTGCTACCCAACTCTGTCAATAGTTTGTTACCTTCAAATCGGCTGCTCCTGCCGGCAGCTAGTAAGATACCGTTAATCTTCATTTTTCATTTTCTCCATTAGTATTTTTTCAGCTGTTATAGGCAATGTACGCATATGTACACCGCATGCATTATAAATGGCATGAGCAATTGCCGGCGAAGGTGTATTAATAACCACTTCTCCAATGGATTTTGCCCCGAAAGGTCCTGAAGGTTCATAACTGCTTTCAAACTCTACTCTAACATGACCTACATCCAATCTTGAAGGTATTTTGTATTGCATAAAAGAGTTATTTCTCATCTTACCGGAGGGTGTGTAAGTTATATCTTCATACACAGCCATACCAATACCCTGCACGATACCACCCTCTGTTTGGATTCGAGCAAGGTTAGGGTTAATCGGTGTCCCACAATCTACGACGCCAACGAAATTAACAATATCGGTTTTCCCGGTTTCCAAATCCAGTTCAATTTCAACAAACCCTGCCATAAATGGGGGCGGAGAAACAGGACTGGAATGAGAAGCATTTGCCATCAAACAATTGCCGTCTCCAACAACCAATTCTTGTGCCAACCGATCCAACGTGATGCTTTTCTCCGGATTATATATTTTAAAACCATCAAATTTTAAGCTCTCCACATCCACCTTCATGATCTTTGATGCCTCCTGGATGATTTGGCCTTTCAGATTTTCACATGCTTTAATCACAGCCGTACCTGTTACATAAGTGGTACTTGACGCATAGGAACCCGTATCATAAGGGGATTGATCTGTGTCTACACCTTGAACAATGATTTTATCCATTTCACACGCCAGGCATTCTGCAGCCATTTGACCTAAAATTGTATCACAACCCGTCCCCATATCTGTAGCCCCAATCATTAAGGTATAAAATCCATCATCATTTAGCTTTATCTCTACAGAGGCAATATCAATACCTGCAATTCCGGAGCCTTGCATGGTCATGGCAGCACCTACGGCTCGTACTTTTGTATCACTGACATATTGACATGGATATTTTTTATCCCATTGAATCAATTCTTTTCCTTTTTCAAGACAGTTCTTTAGGGTACAGCTTGTAAGGGTTTCCCCATGATAAGCAGGCATGACTTCTCCAACTTCAAGCATGTTCTTAAACCTTAATTCTATAGGGTCCATTTTAAGTTCTGCTGCCAGCTGATTAATTGCCGATTCAACTGCAAAAGTCCCTTGGGTAGCACCGTAGCCGCGAAAAGCACCTGCTGACATGGTATTGGTATAAACGACATGGTATTCAAACTTATAGGCTTCGGCCTTGTTATACAGAGGTATGGTTTTATGTCCTGTTAAGCCCACTGTCGTAGGACCGTGTTCACCATAAGCCCCTGTATTTGAGAGGGTATAAACGTGTATGGCCTTGATATTTCCTTCTTTGTCAGAACCAATTCTTACTCTTATTTTCATCTCATGTCGACTGGTGGATGCAGAGAAAGATTCATATCGGTCAAAAATCATTTTAGCCGGCTTCCCGGTTTTTAAAGTGACAAAAGCAGGGAATATTTCACTAACAATGGTTTGTTTCGCACCAAATCCACCGCCGATCCTGGGTTTAACGACTCTAATCCTTGCCTTTGGCATGTCAAGCGCTCTTGCAGCAATTCTTCTAACATGAAACGGGACCTGTGTAGAGCTTACAATATTCAATCGATGGTTGTGATCCATGTAGGTATACGTTCTGAATGTTTCCATCATAGCCTGATTGTTGGCTTTTGTATGGTAGACTTCATCGATGATAACATCACATTTTTCAAATTCCTTATGGACATCACCACTTTCAGAATTACCGGAACAACAGATATTTCTATTCACTTCATTACCCATCTCAAAATTGATATGATAGTTGTCTTCTGTATGGATGACGGAAGGATTGTCTATGGCGTCTTCAAAATTAAGTACGGGCTCAAGTACCTTATATTCTACTTTAAGCAGCTTTAAAGCTTTGTTGACAACTTTCTCGTTGATACCCGCCACTATGGCTACCGGGTCCCCCACATATCTGACATACTCATCAAGAATAAGCCGATCGTAAGGGCTCAGCTCAGAATAGGATTGCCCTGCCATAGTGAACCTATTGTCAGGAACATCTTGATACGTGAAGATACACTCTATTCCAGGCACTTTCAACGCAAGGTCCTTATTTATATTCAAAATCTGTGCATAAGCATGAGGGCTTCTGAGCACTTTAACAACTAAGCAGTTTTTAGGCGCAATATCATCTGTATATACCGGCTTTCCGGTTACCAATGCCATAGCATCCAGTTTTCTAATGCCTTTATTGACAGTTTTCATCTAGGCACCTTCCTTTCCGGATTCCAAATACTTTTGAATAGCTCTTAATTGTCCCATATAGCCCGTGCATCGGCATAAATTCCCGGATAAATACCATTTTATTGCCTCTAAGGTTGGGGCTTCAAGCTCTCTTTTCATAGCCAATATGGTCATAACAAAGCCCGGGCTGCAAAAACCACATTGGTCCGCCCCCTCATCAGCAAGAAATTTTCCAAATTCTTTGGCTTCCTCTTGTAGTCCTTCCAGGGTTGTGATGTTTTTCTCATTGACATTTGCTGCTAACACTGAGCAAGATAATACAGGCTTATCATTCACCCAAACGGTGCATAAGCCGCAGTTTCCAGTATCGCAGCCTCGCTTTACGCTATAGAAGCCTAAAAGGCGTAAAAAATCTATCAGCAGCATATCCGGCTCTATTTTTTCTTGAAACAATCTGGAATTGATGTGACATTTTATCCGCATATCTCTTTTACCCCTCTCTTAACAAAGACTTTTGCT
>JAKSCF010000250.1 GCA_022360735.1 Clostridia bacterium | reverse complement strand
TCATGAGTTGAAATGATAAAAATAATTGAAGTAATAGTTCGAAGCGAAAGGAAGTCATAATTGTGCATGTTTTATTCACCATTGGTATTATCATTCTTGTTGGTTTGATAATGGGTAAGCTGGTATCCTTTATTAAACTCCCCCACATAACGGGTTACTTAATCGGGGGCCTGATTATCGGTCCTAGCTTTCTTGGTATAATACCTCACGAAGACATTTTAGAACTCAGAATTATAGCCGAGATTGCCCTCGGTTTTATCGCTTACACCATAGGGTGTGAATTTAACTTTAGCAGCCTTAAAGAAACAGGAAAAAGCGTTATTATCATAACGATATTCCAAGCCTTAGGTGCAGTTGTTCTTGTAGACCTTGTCATGATTTTTGTCTTTGATTTACCGGTTGGATTTGCTCTTATACTGGGCGCTATTGCTACTGCAACAGCACCGGGACCTATTCTGATGATTGTGAAACAATACAAAGCAAAAGGCCCTGTTGTAGATACGTTACTTCCACTTGTTGCATTAGATGATGCTCTTGGTATCGTTATCTTTGGAATATGTACAGCCATTGCACAAACATTATTTGCAGCCAATGTTCAGCTTTCCATTAGTAACATGATTTTATTGCCGGCAAAAGAAATTGGGGCATCCGTTATTATTGGCGTAGCTTTAGGCCTTATTCTAGGTTATGTTATCTCTAAGGTTAAAGAAGAAGACCTTATTATGCCCATTATTGTTTCCATCATATTTATTGGCGTTGGATTATCTCATGAATTCCATGCTTCTCCAATACTTTTATGTATGATATTAGGTGGAACGGTATCCAATATGGTGCCGCACGCTAAATATTTAAAAGTAATTTACAGAATAGAAAGCTTTACTCCCCCAATATATATCGCATTTTTCACCACTGCAGGTGTAGAGCTGGATCTTGAAATGGTTAAAACCGTCGGTTTAATTGGTAGTGGATATATTGTTGTTAGAATGATTGGTAAAATCTTAGGTGCCTATGTGGGTGGTGTTATTGCTAAATCTCCCGACACTGTCAAAAAATATCTGGGTCTTACTTTAATTCCTCAAGCCGGGGTAGCCATTGGTTTGGCAATGGTTGCGGAATCCGTATTAGGAGAACCCTATGGCAGTGAAATACGAACCATCATTTTAGCCGCTACAGTGGTATACGAACTTATTGGTCCTCTTATGGCGAAGATCGCTATATTTAAAGCAGGCGAAGCTAACAAAGCATTTAATTTTACTGAAAACAAGTAATACTCTAACCTATTATAATTCCTTTAATGCAGATTAGCGTCCTTTTTACACAAGGACGCTAATCTGCATTTTTGTAGTATTATTTTGTATTAATAATTTAAAAAATGCCTTTGACAGAGCAGTGTTTAATAGATAAAATGAGGGGGTGTTAAAAAGTTATAGATGGCATACAGCCCATAAAAAGGAGACTAAAAATGAGTGTATTAATTGTAGAAAATGTTTCTCATGGTTTTGGTGCTCGTAAAATTCTTGAAGATGCATCTTTTCGTTTATTGAAGGGTGAGCACGTCGGCCTGATTGGTGCCAACGGAGAAGGAAAATCTACGTTTTTAAATATTATTACAGGTGAACTTGCCCCTGATGAAGGCAAAGTCGAATGGTCCAAAAGAGTGACGGTAGGTTATCTTGTTCAACATGCTATTCTGACTAAAGGCAAAACCATCAGAGACGTTTTGCAGGAAGCCTTCCAAGGTATGTTTGACATGGAAGCAGAAATGCTGTCTCTTTATGAAAACATGAGTGACGCTACGCCTGAGGAATTGGACACCATGATGCAAGATGTAGGTGAAATCCAAAACGATCTTGAGTACAGCGGCTTTTATACATTGAATGCAAAAATTGAGGAAGTCGCAAACGGATTAGGTTTAAGAGAAGTAGGCTTGGACCGAGATGTATCAGATTTAAGCGGAGGACAACGCACAAAGGTATTGCTGACGAAATTACTTTTACAAAACCCAACTATTTTACTTTTAGATGAGCCTACCAACTATTTAGATGCAGAACATATTGAATGGCTGAAAAGGTATTTACAAGAATACGAAAATAGTTTTATACTAATATCCCACGATATCCCATTTATTAATGAAGTGGTCAATGTAATTTATCATGTTGAAAACGGTATATTGACTCGTTATACAGGTAACTATGACCAATTCCAGCAAATGTATGCTGTTAAGAAAGAGCAAGAATTGAAAGCTTATGAGCGGCAACAGCAAGAAATTGAAAAAATGGAGGATTTCATTGCAAGAAATAAAGCTCGTGTTGCAACAAGGGGTATGGCCAACAGCCGTCAGAAACGGCTTGATAAAATTGAGCTTATTGATAAACCCAGAGAAAAACCAAAGCCAACCTTTGGGTTCAGTGAAGCAAGAACCCCCAGCCGATTTATTGTTGAAGCTAAAAATTTGGTCCTGGGATATGATGAACCTTTGACCAAACCTGTTGACGTCGTTTTAGAAAGAAATCAAAAAATAGCCATTAGAGGTGTGAATGGTTTAGGAAAAACCACACTATTAAAAACCTTACTGGGTATTATCCCTCCGGTAACAGGAACCGTATCTTTAGGGGATTATTTAGCTCCAGGTTATTTTGAGCAAGAGTCCGGTCGTCATAACTCCAACACCGCCCTTGAAGAAGTGTGGAAGGCGTATCCTTCTATGGAAAACAGAGAGGTACGCGCAGCTCTTGCCGGCTGTGGATTAACCAATGAACATATTACCAGCCAAATGATGGTTCTAAGCGGTGGGGAGAATGCCAAGGTACGTTTATGCAAACTGATGCTTAAAGATATCAATTGGCTTGTATTGGACGAGCCCACCAATCATCTTGATAAGGAAGCCAAAGATGAGCTGAAAAAAGCACTCATTGAATTCAAAGGTACTATACTGTTGGTATCTCATGAGCCTTACTTTTACGAAGATTGGATTACCCATGTATGGAACGTAGAAGATTGGACAACTAAGATTGTGTAACTATTTTTTATTCATTATTTTCTACATCTGCGCCTTTTTCTTTATATTGAATCTGTATTCTGGAGTTTAAATAAACAGCAAGCACAATCATACATCCACTCAGTATATTAAGCAGCGTGGTGGTTTCATCCAATATGATCCATGCTAAAATAATTGAGAAAAATGGTACAAGATTAATAAATAAATTGGCTTTACTTGGGCCTATTTCTTTAATGGCCATTTGCTGAACAAGATAACCTATAACACTGGCGAATATCGCCATGTACAGACTACCGCCCCAAGCTTTAATGGACACTTGTGGAATCAATCCTTCTCGAGCTGCAAAAGGAAGAATAATGATGGTACAAATCACAAAACAATAAGTGGTTAAAATTAAAGGCGAATATTTTTTTACCATCTTTCTAACCAATATGGAATAAATGGCCCAAAGGGTAGTGGCACAGACCATAATCATTTCACCTTTATTAAAATTCAAAGCCAGCAGCTCTTTTAAATTCCATCCTGTTAAAGTAAGTACTACACCCACAAACGCCAAGAAAAAAACAGCTATTCTTTGAATGGTTAAAACTTCTCCCAAAATAAAGGATGCCAAAATCATGGTGATAATGGGATTGGCAGCCGCTATAATAGCTGCATTGCCAGCGGTAGTATATTCTACAGCTTTAAAAAACAAAAGATGATATCCTACCATTCCGATTAAACTTAAAAGAAAAACAAACAGCATGTCTTCTTTTTTTATTAACCAATCTTTTCTTTCTTCTTTTC
>JAKSCF010000229.1 GCA_022360735.1 Clostridia bacterium | reverse complement strand
TAATAAAGAAACAGAAATCTCTTGATCGAGCTGAAACTCGTTTTTTAATACATTAAGACTGTTATAATACTGTCTTGCAAGGTCAGTATTCAATTCAACACTTGAATCGCTGTCACTTAAGTTTTCAATAATAATTGAAACATCTACTTTTCCTCTTTTAACAACATTCTTGATAGCAGCCTTTATTTTTTCTTCCGTAAAAGAATACTTTTTTGGCATTCGTATAGATATATCGTTATATCGATGGTTAACGGATTTTATCTCCACAATAATATTCCGTTTCCCATCACAATATTCACTTCTGCCAAAACCTGTCATACTTTTTATCATTTTATCCTCCTATAGGTATAACATACCTTTGCAAATTGTAACGGCTTTTCCTTCCATAGTTATTTTATCTTCATTAATAAGATTTATTTTAAGCTGACCTCCAGCTACATTCACAACCACTTCTTGACCTACTTTACCTAAACGATTTGCAACTATGACAGATGAACAGACACCCGTTCCGCAAGCTAATGTTTTTCCAGCTCCTCTTTCCCACGTATCGACATGCATACTTTGTTGGTTGATTACTTTTGAAAAGTTAACATTGATGCCTTGAGGGAAACTGCTATTCTTTTCAATAATGGAGCCATATCGAATGGTTTTGTTTTCATCAATTTCGTCCACAAATATGACGCCATGAGGCACGCCCATGTGAACGCAAGATATTTCTATTGTGTCATCACCCACAGCTATTTTTTTATTGATTACTTCCTCACCATTTTGGTTGATAGTAAGTGCAGAAAATGTCCATTTCCCCATATCAACTTTCACAATAGACTCTGTCTCTTCTGATTGAACAATAGAAATTTGTTTTATACCATCTCCTGTTTCCACATGAAATGATTCTTTTTTTACAATACCTTCATCATAAACAAATTTTGCAAAGCATCTTATTCCATTGCCGCACATGGTCGCTTCACTGCCGTCTGAGTTATAAAAAGCCATTTTAATGTCGCTGATTTTTGACAATTCAACAAGCATAAAACCGTCTGCACCGACACCAAAGTGTCGATCACAGACTTTTACAGCCATTTGTGACGGATTTATGATATCATTTTGTCTATTGTCTACAATAATAAAGTCATTTCCTGCACCGTGCATCTTAGCAAAACTTTTCATAAAAATGACTCCTTTCCATTAAAAAATATTATAACCTTTTTGTGTTATAAAGCCTAGCCTAGAAAATATCTAATGTTATATTTTATCCAATAATTAGCAGATTTCTGCATTTCAAAATACTTTTTATTTCAACCTGAACAAAGTTCCACTATATATTATATAATAGGGTAAAATATTTCCACAATCTTTTTTTTAATGATACAATAGTAAAGATCAAAATATAGGAGTGAATAAAATGCCATTTGACGGAATTGTTACATCTAATATTGTATGGGAATTAAATACATTGTTATCCAATGGAAGAATAGAAAAAATATATCAGCCGGAAAAAGATGAAATTATTATCCACATTCGATCCCATGCAAGTAAATATAAATTATTAATTTCTTCCAGCAGCCATTATCCAAGAATTCACATTACTACCGAAACCAAATCCAATCCAACTTCACCCCCAAATTTTTGCATGTTTCTACGAAAGCATCTAAGTGGTGGTAAAATATCTTCTGTATCTCAGGTAGATTTTGAGCGTATTATACAAATCAATGTTGAAACATTTAACGAGTTAGGCGACCCTTCTACTAAAAAATTAATTGTAGAAATCATGGGGAAACATAGCAATATCATTCTGTTAGATGCTGCTTCCAATAAGATATTGGACAGCATTAAAAAGATTTCCAGTGATGTCAATCGGTACAGACAAATATTACCTGGGAAAACGTATGTCCTGCCTCCAGGTCAGGACAAAGTGCCGCCGGCTCACATCAATCAACAATCTTTTATTGATAAAATCAAAGAAACAAGCGGACCGGCTATCAAATCTATTTATCAGTCTATTCAAGGTTTTAGTCCTTTTATAGCCAGACAAATTTGTGAGCTGGCAGGTATTGACGAAGATTTTCCTATTCCTGCTTTGTCATTTGAGAACATTGAAAAACTATATGATTACTTTTCTCAGTTTAATACCATTATTACGTCCAATAGCTATGAACCGTGCATCCTCACAGATGAACAAGGGGGTATTGTGGATTTTTATGCTTTCAGCACACCATGGATTGACAAATATTACAATGTACAATACTCAGATAGTATCAGTGAAGTAATCCAAGCTTTTTATTGTAGTCGTGATAAGCAAAATCGTTTGAAACAAAAATCTTCCGATTTGGATAAACATATTCATGGCATACTGGATAAGCTTTACAAAAAGAAGCAAAAGCTTATGGATGAATTGATACAAGCAGAAGCCTCGGATACTTATAGACTCTATGGAGAACTCATTAATGCAAATATATATCGTATACAACCCGGCCTAAAAACCATACGATTGGAAAACTACTATCAACCGGGTGAATGGATTGAGATTCCATTAGATGATCAAAAATCTCCTTCTGATAATGCTCAAGCCTATTTTAAAAAATATAACAAAGCTAAAACAGCTATAAAAGAAAAAAATCATCAGTTAAAAGAAACCAATAAAGAAGCGACTTATTTTGAATCAGTCCTTCAAAATATCGAAAGTGCCTCATCTTCCGATGATATTGAAGAAATCAGACAAGAGCTTATCGATGAGGGTTATATTCGAAAAAGATACAGCAAAAAGACAAAAGTTAAAAGATCACACTCCAAACCTTACGAATATACTTCGTCAGAAGGTTTTCTAATCATGGTAGGTAAAAATAATCATCAAAATGATGATTTGACCCTAAAAACAGCCTCTAAAAATGATATTTGGATGCATACCAAGGAAATACCCGGATCTCATGTGATCATTTTAGCTCAAGGTAAAACGGTTCCGGAAAAAACTCTATTTGAAGCCGCCGGGCTGGCTGCTTATTATAGTAAAGGTAAGCTTTCAGATAATGTACCTGTCGATTATACGTTTGTGAAAAATGTGAAAAAGCCCAATGGTGCTAAGCCTGGTATGGTTATTTATGACTATTACAATACACTCTATGTTAATCCAAAAGAGCCGGAAAATCTAAGGTAGAGTAGGGGAATGAAAATTCATTC